>MGXL01000019.1:0-10490 GCA_001801365.1 Gammaproteobacteria bacterium RBG_16_57_12
AGCAGGCCGTCGATGGCAGGGAGCGATGATCTACGGCATCGGCACGGATATCGTCGGTATCACCCGCATGGAAGAAGGGCTGGCCCGCTTCGGGGAAAAGTTCGCCCGCCGTATCCTGACCGATGAGGAATTTGCCGGTTTTTTGCTGGCCGAGCGCTCCGCCCACTTCCTGGCCAGGCGCTTCGCCGTCAAGGAAGCGGTGGTCAAGGCCCTGGGAACCGGCTTTCGCGATGGCATCAGCATGCAGCACATCACCCTGGAACATGATGCCCTGGGCAAGCCCTTGCTGAATTTTTCCGGACGATTACAGGAGCTTATGCTGGAGAGAGGAGTGGGCGAGGGGTTTGTCAGCGTCTCGGATGAGCGGGAGTATGCCATTGCCTATGTGATTTTATGCAGACCACAGCCACTGAAATAAATATCATCACATTCAATTTTAAGTCTTGAATAATTCAATAATTTTTTGGTATTATACCGGCCTCGGCTGCGGGGTGGAGCAGTCTGGTAGCTCGTCGGGCTCATAACCCGAAGGTCATAGGTTCAAATCCTGTCCCCGCTACCAATTTTTTTAAAACCCCTGTCTGGGGTTTTTTATTAGCCGAGTATTTCAGGCCTGACCGCGCGCTGCATCGGCAGTGGCCGGTGTGTTATAATTTAGAATAATTTCAGAAGTGGGCCATGGGCCCACTTTTTGTTTATGGGGTGGTTTGTATGCGAAGGGCATCACCGCAGATACAGGCATTGATAGAGCCGGTGGTGGCGGCCCTGGGCTACGAGCTGGTCGGGATCGAGCACCTGGCGCAGGGGCGGCACTCACTGTTGCGTATCTACATCGACAGTTCCGATGGTATCGGCGTCGATGATTGCGAGGCGGTGAGTCATCAGGTGAGCGGTGCGCTCGAGGTGGAAGATCCCATCACGGGGGCGTACACCCTGGAGGTGTCATCGCCGGGCCTTGATCGACCGCTGTTTGCGCCGGAACATTTTGAGCGCTACACGGGCAGCAAGGTAAAGGTAGCGTTGCATACACCCCTGAACGGGCGGCGCAGATATGTCGGGGTGATACAGGGATGTGCTGATGGCGTCATCTCCGTAATGACGGAAGAGGGCGAGGTTTCAATACCGTTTGATTCGATAGATAAGGCAAATCTGGTGCCGGAGTTTTGAGCTGAGTGAGCCGCGGAGACTGGTGAGATGAGTAAAGAGATTTTGCAGGTTATTGAAGTGGTGTCCAATGAAAAGGGCGTCGATGAAAAGGTGATTGTGGAAGCGATCGAGATCGCGCTGGCCACGGCCAGCAAGAAGCGCCACCACACCGATATCGATGTGCGTGTGGCTATTGACCGCAAGACCGGTGATTATGAGACCTTCCGCCGCTGGCTGGTTGTCGAGGACAGTGAGGCAGGCCCCGAATTTGTGGAACGCGAAATTCCCCTCAGTGAGGCGCAGGCCCGGCAGCCGGTGATCCAGGTCGGCGAATTCATTGAGGAACCGATGCCCTCGGTGGCCTTTGGCCGTATCGAGGCGCAGACCGCCAAACAGGTGATCGTGCAGAAGGTGCGTGAAGCCGAGCGCGCGCAGGTGGTGGATCGCTATACCTCGCGCATAGGCGAGCTGGTCACCGGTGTGGTCAAGCGTGTCGACAAGAATGGCGTATTGCTGGATCTGGGCGGTAATGTCGAGGCACTGATCAGCCGTGAGGACATGATTCCGCGTGAGGCCATCCGTGTGGGCGATCGTGTGCGCGGTTATCTCTACGATGTCCGCCCTGAAACACGCGGTCCGCAACTGTTTATCAGTCGAACCGCGCCGGAGCTATTGACCGAGCTGTTCAGGCTGGAGGTGCCCGAGGTCGGCGACGGCCTGATCGAGATCAAAGGCGCGGCACGTGACCCTGGCCTGCGCGCCAAGATCGCCGTCAAGAGCAATGACAATCGCATCGATCCGGTCGGTGCCTGTGTCGGCATGCGTGGCTCCCGTGTCCAGTCGGTTTCCAATGAGCTGTCCGGCGAGCGTGTCGACATCATCCTGTGGAACGAAAATCCCGCCCAGTTCGTGATCAATGCCATGTCGCCGGCCGAGGTGAGCTCGATCGTGGTGGATGAAGAAACCAACAGCATGGATATCGCCGTCCTCGATGATCAGCTGTCCCAGGCCATTGGCCGTAACGGTCAGAATGTGCGTCTGGCCAGCCAGTTGACCGGCTGGGAGTTGAATGTGATGGGTGAATCGCAGGCCGCGGAGAAGAGCGAGGAAGAAGCGGAGCGCGCGCAAAAGATCTTTATGGCGCAGCTTGGTGTGGATGAGGAAGTGGCCGCCATCCTGGTACAGGAAGGGTTTGCCAGTATTGAAGAGGTGGCCTATGTACCGATCGCGGAAATGTTGGAGATCGAGGAGTTCGACGAACAAATTGTCGAGGAGCTGCGTAATCGCGCCCGTGATGTATTGCTAACCCAGGCAATTACCCAGGAAGAGCAGCATGAAGGTGTTGCCCCTGCGCAGGATTTGCTGGATATGGAAGGCATGGATACCGATCTGGCTCGCCTCCTTGCGGCGCACGGTATCGTGAGCATGGAAGATCTTGCCGAACAGTCTGTGGATGAGTTGGTCGAATTTGAGGGTGTCGATGAAGTGCGTGCGGCGTCGTTGATCATGACGGCGCGTGCTCCGTGGTTCGCCGAGCAGCAACAGGGGTAAGAGACTCAAGAGGTTGAGACCATGGCTAGTGTAACCGTAGAACAATTTGCCGAAGCGGTGGGGATCCCGGTTGAACGGTTGATCTCCCAGCTGGAAGCAGCAGGCTTGGAAGTAAAAACTCCCGAAGCAACGATCAGTGAAGAGGAAAAGCTCGAACTGCTTTCTTTTCTGCGTCGCGGTCAGGGTCAGAGCGAGGCGGATGAAGCTGCCATCACCGCGCCGAAAAAGATTACGCTGAAGCGCAAGACGGTCAGTGAACTCAAGCAGAAGACCGCCCAGGGCCGTGCCAAAACGGTCAGCGTGGAGGTACGCAAGAAACGCACCTATATCAAGCGCAGCGATGTGGTCAGCAAGGAGGCCGAGCAGATTGAATCCGATCTGGCCGAACGCCGCCGCCTCGAAGAGGAAGAGCGCAGGCGCGAAGAAGAGCGCCGTGCGCAAATGTTGTTGGAAGAACAGCGTCAGCGTGAAGAAGAGGAGCGCCGCAAGGCCGCTGAAGAGAGCAAGCGTAAGGTCGAACAGGAACCAGCCCTGAAGCGTCCGGCGGCAGAGCCGCCAACCGCCGCCGGCGAGACGGAAGAAGCCAAGCAGGGCCGCAAGGCCAAGCGCGGCAAATTCGATCGAGATGCAAAATTCGAACGCGAAGAGCTGCACGTCTCCGCGGACAAAACCGGTCGTCGCAAGAAAAAAACCAAACTGCATGTGGTCGCCGGCCGGGCAGCCGCGGCACCCCAGCAGCACGGCTTTGAAATGCCCACGGCGCCGATGGTGCGCGAGGTGGCGATTCCCGAGACCATCACGGTCGGTGAACTGGCACAGCGCATGGCGGCCAAGGCCGCCGACGTCATCAAGGTTATGATGACCCTGGGCAACATGGTGACCATCAACCAGGTGCTGGACCAGGAAACCGCCGCTATCGTGGTCGGGGAAATGGGACATAAACCCAAGCTGATCAACGAAGGCGATATGGAAGCCGGCCTGCTCGCAAAAGATGAAGGTGGCGGTGAGCTGGTGGCGCGTGCGCCGGTGGTGACCATCATGGGCCATGTTGACCACGGCAAGACCTCGTTGCTGGATTACATCCGCCGTTCCAAAGTGGCGGCCGGTGAGGCGGGGGGGATCACCCAGCACATCGGTGCCTATCATGTGGAAACCGATCGGGGCATGATCACCTTTCTGGATACGCCGGGTCACGAGGCGTTTACCGCCATGCGCGCGCGCGGCGCCAAGGTGACCGACATCGTGGTGCTGATCGTGGCCGCCGATGACGGTGTCATGCCGCAGACCAGAGAGGCCATCCAGCATGCCAAGGCGGCGGGAGTGCCGATCATTGTGGCGGTGAACAAAATCGACAAGCCCGAGGCCGATCCCAACCGGGTAATGCAG
Organism: Gammaproteobacteria bacterium RBG_16_57_12; assembly: GCA_001801365.1. Classification (GTDB taxonomy): domain Bacteria; phylum Pseudomonadota; class Gammaproteobacteria; order RBG-16-57-12; family RBG-16-57-12; genus RBG-16-57-12. The sequence continues at coordinate 4,084 of MGXL01000019.1, forward strand.
GAACTGGTCGTGCAGGAGGTCATCCCGGAAGAATGGGGCGGCGATACCATGTTTGCCCAGGTATCCGCCAAGACCGGCCAGGGTATCGACGCCCTGCTGGATGGTATCCTGCTGCAGGCCGAGGTCCTGGAGCTCAAGGCCGTACGCGATTGCAAGGGCCGCGGTGTCGTCATCGAGTCACGCCTGGACAAAGGGCGTGGACCGGTGGCCTCGGTGCTGGTGCAGCACGGCACCCTGCGCCGTGGCGACATCCTGCTGGCCGGCCTGGAATATGGCCGTATCCGCGCCATGCAGGATGAAACCGGCAAGGCGATTGATGAGGCCGGTCCCTCCATGCCGGTGGAAATCCTCGGCTTGTCGGGTGTACCCAATGCCGGAGAAGAGGCCATTGCCGTAGACAGCGAACGCAAGGCCCGTGAAATCGCCCTGTTCCGCCAGGGTAAGTTCCGCGATGTGAAGCTGGCGCGCCAGCAAAAGATCAAACTGGAAAACATGTTTTCCGCCATGGAAGGAGAGAAGAAGGCCGAGGTGCTCAATCTGATGATCAAGGCCGATGTCCAGGGTTCTGCGGAAGCTCTCAACGAAGCGCTCAACAAACTCTCCACCGATGAAGTGCGGGTCAAGGTGATCGCCAGCGGTGTTGGCGGCATCAATGAGTCGGATGTCAATCTGGCGCTGGCCTCCAATGCCATCATCATCGGCTTCAACGTGCGTGCCGATGCCTCGGCGCGCCGTCTGGCCGAGGAAGAAGCGGTGGAGCTGCGCTATTACAGCATCATTTACGACACCATCGAGGAAATCAGGCAGGCCATGACCGGCATGCTGGCGCCCGAGTTCAAGGAAGAAATCATCGGTCTGGCCGAGGTGCGCGATGTGTTCCGTTCGCCGAAGATCGGCGCCATAGCCGGCTGCATGGTGTCCGAGGGTGTGGTGAGGCGCAACTGTCCTATCCGTGTGCTGCGCGACAACGTGGTGATCTTTGAAGGCGAGCTGGAATCGCTGCGCCGCTTCAAGGATGACGTCAACGAAGTCAAGGCGGGTACCGAATGCGGTATCGGTGTGCGCAATTACAATGACGTCAAGGTCGGCGATCAGATCGAGGTCTACAGCCGCGTTCAGGTCGAACGCAAACTGTAAGGCATGAAGAGAGAATTCAATCGTACCGACCGCATTGCCGATCAGTTGCAGCGCGAGCTCGCCGTGCTGATCAACCAGGAGCTCAAGGATCCGCGGCTCGGCATGGTGACCGTGACGGCTGTGGATGTCACCCGCGAGCTGGAACACGCCAAGGTCTTTGTGACCGTGATGGGCACGGCTGAACCGGATATCGGCAGCAATCTGGCGGTGCTGAACAAGGCGGCGGGATTTTTGCGCCGTGAGCTGGGCAGACGCCTGCGCCTGCGTACGGTTCCGGCACTGCATTTTCAATATGATGAATCCATTGTGCGCGGTGTCCGCCTGTCCAATCTGATCGATCAGGCGGTGGCCGAGGATAAGGCCAGACACCACGATGATTGACCGGGTGCTCTGAGCTTGGCTCGTCGTCACAAGGGCAGGAATGTGCATGGTATCGTCCTGCTCGACAAGCCCCGGGGTATTACCTCCAACGCGGCCCTGCAGCGGGTGAAACGATTGTTTCAGGCCGCCAAGGCCGGACACACCGGCAGTCTGGACCCCATGGCTACCGGCATGTTGCCGATCTGCCTGGGCGAGGCGACCAAGATATCGAATTTTTTGCTGGATGCTGACAAGCGCTACCGGGCCGTCTGTACCCTGGGGGTGACCACCACCACCGCCGATACCGAGGGCACGGTACTCCACACCAGGCCCGTTCCGGTCCTGACGCCAGAACAGTTACAGCAGATCCGCGAACGCTTCAGCGGGGAGATCGTCCAGATCCCCCCCATGCATTCGGCCATCAAGCACCAGGGACAGCCGTTATACAAACTGGCCCATCAGGGGCTGGAGGTGGCGCGCCAGCCGCGCCGGGTGACGATTTACCATCTGGAGATCACCGGCTGCCAGGGGGATCAACTGGAACTGGAGATTCATTGCAGCAAGGGGACCTACATCCGGACCCTGGCCGAGGATATCGGTGAATTTCTGGGCTGTGGCGCCCATTTAAGCGCGCTGGAACGGACCGGGGTCGGGCAGTTTGATGCGGCGGATCTCCATACCCCGGAACAGCTGCAGGAATTGGCTGAACAGGGTCTGGAGGCCCTGGATCAGGCCCTGTTGCCCATGGAGAGCGCCCTGTGGGATTGGCCGGATGTGCGGCTGACCGAGGATATGGCCTTTTATCTGCGGCGTGGCCAGGCGGTTTTCGTGCCGCGTAGCCCTTCTCACGGCTGGGTACGGATCTTTACGGCCGGTAACCGGTTTCTGGGTATGGGTGAAGTGCAGGATGATGGTAAAATAGCGCCGCGAAGGCTGGTCAATGTCGGCTGAAATAGAGTAGAATTGCACCCTTTTCATAGATTTGTATTCGGTTTGTAGATAATTAGGAGTTTTCAATGTCATTCACTGTGCAAGACAAGGCGCGCGTAATCGCGGACAACAAGCGTGCAGCAAACGATACCGGCTCACCGGAAGTGCAGGTTGCCCTGCTGACCGCCCATATCGAAGATCTGTCCGAACACTTCAAGACCCACACCAAGGACCATCACTCCCGCCAGGGTCTGATGCGCATGGTCAACAAGCGGCGCAAATTGCTGGATTACCTCAAGGGCAAGGATCTGGAGCGTTACCGTGGTCTGATCGCCCGCCTTGGCCTGCGCAAGTAAGATACGATTCAATTAAGGAACCTGACGTGACAACACCCATAATAAAATCCTTTCCCTATGGCGACTACACCGTAACCCTTGAGACCGGTGAAATCGCCCGTCAGGCCAGCGGTGCCGTAATGGTCAGCCTGGGCGATACCAAGGTGCTGGTGACCGTGGTGGCGCTCAAGGAAGCCGAGCCCGGTCGAGATTTCTTTCCGCTGACCGTCAATTACCAGGAGCGTACCTACGCCGCCGGTAAAATCCCCGGTGGATTCTTCAAGCGCGAAGGCCGGCCCAGTGAAAAAGAAACTCTGACCTCACGTCTGATCGATCGTCCGATCCGGCCGCTGTTCCCCAAGGGCTACACCAACGAAGTGCAGATCATCGCCACGGTCATGTCGCTGGACAGCCAGATCGACCCGGATGTCGCAGCCATGATCGGCGCCTCGGCCGCCCTGGCCATCAGCGGCGTACCCTTCATGGGCCCGATCGGTGCGGCCCGCGTGGGTTACCAGGACGGCCAGTATTTACTCAATCCCTCCAAGCAACAGCTGGAAACCTCTGACCTGGATCTGGTGGTGGCCGGTACGGAAAACGCCGTGTTGATGGTGGAGTCCGAGGCCAGGATGCTTTCGGAAGAGATCATGCTGGGTGCGGTGATGTTTGGTCATGAGCAGATGCAGACCGTGATCCGCGCCATCAAGGAATTTGCCGCGCAGGTGAAGGTGCCCGCTATATCCTGGGCTGCGCCGCAAAAGGATAACGATCTCAATCAGGCAGTCGAAGCGGCCGGTCTGTCCGCCATCACCGCCGCTTATCAGATACGCGAAAAGCAGGAGCGCCAGAATCGTCTGGGCGCGATCCGCAGCGACATCGTCGCCAAACTGGCGCCGGCCGATGCCATCGAACCCAAGTGGACGGGCGAGCAGGTGCACCATGCCATCGAATCACTGGAAAAGAAGGTCGTGCGTAACAACATCCTCGACGGTCAGCCGCGTATCGATGGTCGCGATACCAGGACAGTGCGCCCGATCACCATCAAGACCGGCATCCTGCCGCGTGTGCATGGCTCGGCCCTGTTTACCCGCGGCGAAACCCAGGCCATCGTCGTCACCACCCTGGGCACGCCCCGCGATGCGCAGATCATCGATGCCATCGAGGGTGAGCGCAAAGATCCCTTCATGCTGCATTACAACTTCCCGCCTTACAGCGTCGGGGAGACCGGCATGGTCGGCAGTCCCAAGCGCCGTGAAATCGGCCACGGGCGTCTGGCCAAGCGCGGCCTGATGGCTGTATTGCCCGATATGGAAGACTTTCCTTATACCATCCGCGTGGTTTCCGAAATCACCGAATCCAACGGTTCCAGCTCCATGGCCAGCGTGTGTGGCGGCAGTCTGGCCCTGATGGATGCCGGCGTGGCCACCAAGGCGCCGGTCGCCGGTATCGCCATGGGTCTGATCAAGGAAGGCGCCAAGTTCGCCGTACTGTCCGATATCCTGGGTGACGAGGATCACCTGGGTGATATGGACTTCAAGGTGGCCGGTACCACCAGCGGCGTCACCGCGCTGCAGATGGATATCAAGATCGACGGCATCACCCGCGAGATCATGGAAGCCGCCCTCAATCAGGCCAAGCAGGGACGCCTGCACATCCTCGGCGAAATGAACAAGGTGTTGCCGGAACCGCGCAAGGAAATGTCCGAATACGCGCCGCGCATCCTGACCATGACCATCAACCCGGAAAAGATCCGCGATGTCATCGGCAAGGGTGGCGCGGTGATCCGCGCCATCACCGAGGAAACCGGCACCAGCATCGACATCACCGATGACGGCGTGATCAAGATCGCCTCGGTGGACAATGCCGCCGCGCAGGAAGCGCGCCGCCGCATCGAGCTGATCACCGCCGACGTCGAGGTGGGCATGATCTACGAGGGCCGCGTCGCCAAGCTGATGGACTTCGGCGCCTTTGTCACCATCCTGCCCGGCAAGGACGGGCTGGTGCACATCTCGCAGATCTCCGACGAGCGCGTCGAAAATGTCAGCGACAAGCTTTCCGAAGGCGACACCGTCAAGGTCAAGGTGCTGGAAGTGGACAAGCAGGGCCGTATCCGCCTGAGCATGAAGGCGGTCAGCGGCGCATAAGCACTCATCCTGATAAGAACATCAAAGGGCCTGCGGGCCCTTTTTTGCTATGCGGGCGGCCTTTTTCAGCAGACTCATAAAGCACGGCGTCCTGCGGGAGCGAGCGCAGCTCGTGATCAATACCTGGAACCGCAAGATAATTGTGTACTGTGCTCACTCCCCCCAGGCTCATCAATAATATAATATAATCCTTAAGCGGCCATCTCCCGCCGATGGCAACCACAAGCAAGGATTTCTATGATCGAAGCCTATCGTAAACATGTTGCAGAACGTGCCGCCCAGGGCCTGCCGCCGCTGGCGCTGGATGCCAGGCAGACCGCCGAACTGGTGGAGCTGCTGATGCATCCTCCCAAGGGTGAAGCGGAGTTTTTACTGGAACTGCTCACTGAACGGGTCCCGCCCGGTGTGGATCAGGCGGCCTATGTCAAGGCGGGCTTTCTGGCCGCTGTCGCCAAGGGTGAGGTCAAATGCCCGGTGATCACGGCCGAGCGAGCCACGGAGCTGTTGGGCACCATGCTGGGTGGCTATAACATCCAGCCCCTGATCGATCTGCTCGATCACCCTGAATTGGCCCCGCTGGCAGTTAAGGCCCTGTCACATACCTTGCTGATTTTCGATGCCTATCATGATGTGCTGGAAAAAGCCAAAATCAATGTCCATGCCAAAGCAGTGGTGGAGGCCTGGGCCCGTGCCGACTGGTTCACCCGCCGGCCCGCCTTGCCGGAGCAGATCACCGTCACGGTATTCAAGGTGGATGGCGAAACCAATACCGATGATCTATCCCCGGCCTCCGAGGCCTGGAGCCGCCCGGATATTCCCCTGCACGCCAAGGCCATGCTGATCAACAAAATGCCGGAGGCCATCGCCACTATCGAGGCATTAAAACAGCAGGGTCATCCGCTGGCCTATGTGGGCGATGTGGTCGGCACCGGTTCCTCGCGCAAGTCCGCCATCAACTCGGTGCTGTGGCACATGGGGCGTGACATTCCCTTCGTGCCCAACAAGCGCCAGGGGGGTGTGGTGCTGGGCGGCAAGATCGCGCCGATCTTTTTCAACACCGCCGAAGATTCCGGCGCGCTGCCCATCGAATGCAATGTTGCCGGGCTCAAAATGGGTGATGTCATTACCCTTCATCCCTATGCCGGCAAAATTACCGGCGCCGGCGGCGAAGTGCTCAGCACCTTCGTCCTCAAACCCGCCACCCTGCCCGATGAAGTGCGCGCCGGCGGGCGCATCCCCCTGATCATCGGCCGTTCGCTGACCGACCGCACCCGTGAAGCCCTGGGCATGAAGCCATCCGAAGCCTTCCTGCGGCCGGTAGCATCCAAAGACAGCGGCAAGGGATATACCCTGGCGCAGAAGATGGTGGGCAAGGCCTGCGGGCTCAAGGGCGTGCGCCCCGGCACTTATTGCGAGCCGCGCATGACCACGGTGGGCTCGCAGGACACCACCGGCGCCATGACCCGCGACGAACTCAAGGAACTGGCCTGTCTGGGATTCT
>MGXL01000019.1:10499-10673 GCA_001801365.1 Gammaproteobacteria bacterium RBG_16_57_12
TGGTGATGCAGAGCTTCTGTCATACCGCCGCCTATCCCAAGCCGGTGGATATCAAACTGCAACACGAATTGCCGGAATTCATGCAGACCCGCGGCGGTGTGTCCCTGCGGCCCGGCGATGGCGTGATCCATTCCTGGCTGAACCGCATGATCCTGCCCGACACCGTGGGCACCG
>MGXL01000019.1:10833-13109 GCA_001801365.1 Gammaproteobacteria bacterium RBG_16_57_12
CCCTGCGCGATCTGGTCAATGCCATTCCCTACGCTGCCATTCAAAAAGGGCTGCTGACAGTGGAGAAGACCGGCAAGAAGAATGTATTTTCCGGCCGCGTGTTGGAAATCGAAGGACTGGAACACCTCAAGGTCGAGCAGGCCTTTGAACTGTCCGATGCCTCGGCCGAGCGCTCCGCCAACGGCTGTACGGTGAAGCTGGCCAGGGAACCCATTATCGAATTCCTCACCTCCAATATCACCCTGCTCAAGTGGATGATCGCCAGTGGCTATGAAGATAGCCGCACCTTGCAGCGGCGCATCGACGCCATGCAGGCCTGGCTCGACGATCCGCAATTGTTGACAGCGGACAGTGACGCCGAATACGCCGAAGTGATCGAGATCGATCTCGACACCATCAAGGAACCGCTGCTGGCCTGCCCCAACGATCCCGACGACATCAAACCCTTGTCGGTAGTCGCCGGCGATCATGTTGATGAAGTTTTCATTGTCTCGTGCATGACCAACATCGGCCATTACCGCGCCGCCGGCAAGGTGCTGGAACAGGCCGGCGCCGTGCCGACCCGGCTGTGGATCGCGCCGCCCACCCGCATGGACGCGCATCAGCTCACCCAGGAGGGCTATTACGCCATCTTCGGCAAGGCCGGCGCGCGCACCGAAATGCCCGGCTGCTCATTGTGCATGGGCAACCAGGCCCGCGTGGCCGACGGCGCCACCGTGGTATCCACCTCCACCCGCAACTTCCCCAACCGCATGGGCAAGGATGCGCGCGTCTACCTGAGCTCGGCCGAGCTCGCCGCCGTCGCGGCACGCCTCGGACGTCTGCCCAGCGTGGCGGAATACCTCGAAGCCGTGCAGCATCTGCAACCGCTGGCTGCAGATATCTACCGCTATCTCAACTTCCATGAAATCGAGGAATACAAAAAAGTGGCGGCCAAGATGACGCCTATTGCAGCGGCTTGAAACACAGGGATAAACAACTTGTATCAGTCCTATCGACTTGCACCAAACACAGGGTATGAGGTATAGATAAGCAGTTCTTGTAGAACTCGTAGGGCGCAATAGGCGATAGCCGTATTGCGCCGAATGTTGATGCATCCGGTGCAATGCGCTTTGCTTATTGCACCCTACCGTACTGGCTAACAAAAATGCACGTACGATCTGGGCGATACTCAGCCCCCCTTTCCGTACAACCAGCCGAGCGGAATCCCGCGAGATTTCATGGCGACGGTGAAGTGGATGTCCTCCCGATACCCATAAATTGCCTGTTGACTAGCAGGGAAAAGGCTGTTTATGCTTCCTTTACACGTTTGCCATGAGCCCACGCCCTGTGACAACAACCGAAATAACGGTGCCATGAACCAATTGTCGATCGAAACCAAGGTGTTGGGGGGATTTGGCGCCGCGCTTGCCGTCCTGGCCGTGACGGGTTTCCTCGCCTATCAATCCACGCTGGATTTCGTTCGCACTTCCGATTCCATCGCGCGTTCCCGGGAAATCACCGAAACCCTGGGAAAAATATTTTCCGTGCTGAGCCAGGCCGAATCGGGCCAGCGCGGTTACCTGTTCACGGGCGACGAGGCCTTTTTGCAACCGCGCCACGGGGCGCTTGCCCGGCTCGAGGAACTGGTGGCGCGTCTGAAGCAACAGACGGTCGATTACCCCGAGCAACTGCAGCGCGTGCCGGAGGTTGAGCGCCGCGTCGTCGAGCGCTTCGCGCTCCTGGATCGCGTGCTCGCGGTGCGCCGTACCCAGGGATTTGAAGCCGCGCAGCAGGCACTGCGGACAGGCCCGGGCATTATGGAGATGCGCAAACTCGATGCCCTGATCGAGGCCATGGAGGGCACCGAAAGAGCGCGCCTGGAACGGCTGGCGCGCGCGGCGCAAACCGACGTGAACCGAACCCTGCTGACGTTTTCCCTTACGTTGCTTGCTTCCGTCGCATTCCTGTTCCTGCTGTTTCTGACCATCCGGCGGGAGATCGGCGAGCGCCGCCAGGCGGAGCAGGCGCTGCGCGACGGCGAAGCGCGCCTGAGCGCGATCATCCACACCGCGGCGGACGGCATTATCGTCATCGACGAGCAGGGCCGGATCGACCGCTTCAATCCCAGCGCCGAGCGCATGTTCGGCTATACCGAGGCGGAACTGGCCGGCAGGAACGTTTCAGCGCTCATGCCATCGCCATACCGCGAGCAGCATGACGGATACATCGCCCGTTATCTGCAGACCGGCGAGAAGCGGTTCATCGGCGCCAGCCGTGAGGTGGTCGGACAGCGC
>MGXL01000020.1:0-231 GCA_001801365.1 Gammaproteobacteria bacterium RBG_16_57_12
TGCCGGCGGTGCTGATGCTGATTCAGTTGCCCGCCGCGCTGGAGCTGCTGGGGGAAAAAACCAGAGAGAAAATCCGTAAGGATCTGGAACGGGCCGGGTCGCAGGCCAAGAGTGTCGAGCGGCTTGCCGGCCCGCAAAAAGGCATCTGGGACTTGTTTGACAACTTCATCGTGGTGTCCTGGCTGGTCTCGGCAGATGATGCGGCACGCGAGCGGGTGAACAGTGATATCG
>MGXL01000020.1:264-636 GCA_001801365.1 Gammaproteobacteria bacterium RBG_16_57_12
GCCGCTATGGCGTCACCGATGATAATGAGATCAGATGGCTGGTGCAGGAAGGTTATATTTCCGGTGGCGCCACCGCTCCTGCCCGATGGCGCGCCCTGTTGACCACGGCAATGCAGCGCTGGGATACGGTGGCTGATTCGAGAGGAAAATCGTCATGAGATATTGGTTGTTTCTGGTGAAGGGTATTACGGTCTGGCTGCTTGCAGGCACGCTGGCCTGGGCGGGCGAGCCGGGCACCGTGATCAAGGCGGATGAGCTGAAGGCCGAGCCTTATCGCGATGCCAGGACCCTGGGCAAGGTGGCGGCCGGCGACAAGGTCGATATCCAGGACCGCAATGGGGGCTGGTACAAAATCAGCAGCGCCAGAGGCAA
>MGXL01000020.1:657-11200 GCA_001801365.1 Gammaproteobacteria bacterium RBG_16_57_12
CATACGGCGCAGCGAGGCCAGCAAGCGTCAGCCAAGACCAGCGCCTCCGGCGTGCTGGGGCTGGCCTCGGGGCGTTCCGGCACCGGACAGGTGGTCGCCACGACCGGGATACGCGGGCTGAATGAGGAGGAGCTGAAAAGCGCGAAATTCAATGAAGCCGAACTCAAGCGCGTCGAGGCCTGGTCGGTCAGCGCCGCCGAGGCGCAGCAATTCGCGGCACAGGGCAAGCTGTCCGCCCGCCCCCTGGAATATCTGCCTGCACCGGCGGCGCAGCGCTAGGAGTTTCTCATGAAGATGGGCATACGTTACATGGTCTTGTTGGCGGCGCTGTGCGGTTTGAGCACGGCGCAGGGCTTCGATTTGAAGCAGGATCTGAAAAAGAAGCTCGAAGAGGCGAAACAAAAGGTTCAGCCGGCCGAGACGCCCTCCGATGCGGCGGCGCCGAGCGAGGCCCAGGCCCTGCTGGCGGATTTCTCGGTGGATGAGGAAATCAAAATCGGCCGCCAGATTGCCGGCAATCTGCTCGGCGCCTCGCCCCTGGTGCCGGACGAGGCCTTGCAGGTCTATGTCAACAAGGTGGGGCGCTGGGTGGCTAGCCAGAGCGAGCGCCCGGATCTGGCCTGGCATTTCGGCGTGATCGAGTCTGCCGACATCAACGCCTTCGCCATTCCAGGCGGTTATGTGTTTCTGACGCGGGGGCTTTATCAGCGCTTGCGCAATGAGGCCGAGCTGGCCGGGGTGCTGGCCCATGAAGTGGCCCATGTCACCCGCAAACATCACCTCAAGATCCTGCAAAAAAGCAAATTGCTCGATATCGGCGCCAAGGCGCTCGGCAGACAGGCCGGCGAGCATGACAGGCTGCGTAACCTGATCGGCAGCGGCGCGGAAGTGATGGCGCGCTCGCTGGACAAGGACGCCGAATATGAGGCCGATCGCATGGGTGTGGTGCTGGCGGGACGGGCGGGGTACGATCCCTTCGGTCTGCCCGTGGTGCTGCAACAGGTCGGCCAGGTCAAAAAGGACGACACGGCCGTCGCCCTGCTGTTCAAAACCCACCCGCACCCGGATGCGCGGCTGGGCCAGCTGGACCTGGCGATCGGCCAGCGGTTCGATGATCTGTCGGGCCCCACGCTTGAGTCACGCCTTTATCGCCTCAGACCTTGATTAGCCAGGAACCTATAAAAACCTACTAATCTACTAGACAACTCCTCTGGACATGCTACAGTGTACGGGTGGCCAGTTGGCCATAAACCAGTTATCCGGGGCGCACGATTTCAGACACTTTTCGAGGTTGCAGAAATCGGCAGCATCCGGGAATTAGTAATGTTGAGAGAGGAAAATGATGATGGAAAACAAGATAAACCGCCTGTTGAGTTCGGCCCTGCTCATTTCATTCTGCGGCATCGGTGTATGGGTGGCTTTCGCCGCTCTCTATAATGCCCTTGCTTAGATACATTTTCTTGCCATAATTTTGTGTTGCCGGAGTTAGCAGGCATTGCCCCAGCTGGTGGGGCAACGCCTTTTTTGTCATTATTTTTTACACTTTGGTAAGAATCAAAAAAGCAGCTGCCTATAAATGGTTATATATCGCAATAAAAACATTATGTTGCGTAAGCGTGCATAAATCTTGCTATCCTTTAATTGAGTAAGGTTGTCAAATTTTCATTCAAGGTGAGTTATGCAAACGGGAAGCAAGGTCGAGCTTGATTTGGAAGGCCTGGCGGCATTGGCTAAGGATGATGAAGCCGCGTTTGAGGCGCAGCGCAATCTGATATTGCAAGATTACCTGCAATCCCTGCCCGAGGAACGCCGGGTGCGCCTGGAACGTCTGCAATGGCGTATCGATATGGAACGTAGTCTGGCGCCGAACCCCATGGCGGCCTGTGTCAAATTGAGCCGGATGATGTGGGACTCGGTAGTGGGGGACGACGGTCTGCTGCCGGCGATCTCGGGCTTGCAGCAACCGCTGGCTGTCCTACCCCGGAAGGCAGCCCAGTCCGCCAGGATTATCCCTTTTCGTTCACGTGTTCCACAACAGTAGTTATACCGAGCATCAGCCAGACAAGCTGGCGGGCAATCGCCGTCCTTGCCGCAGGCAATAGTCCAGCCATTCGTACAATAACCGATTGACCTGATGCTTCTCGTCCGGCTGATGCATGCGCGGATTGGGATAGTCATAATCCGGTTGTATATATTTGTTGTTCTGATAGCTCTGGACTTCCGCAACACCGGCATCGTGATAGAGGCGTATGCCCATTTCCAGGTCAGGGATCAACGGGGCTGCTGCGGGCATCCGGATGGTGAGCAGCAGGATGGTGGTGTACTTGTGCCGTTCCAGGATCCTGAAACCAATCTGTGAGCCAATGGCATAACAGGCGCCGGTAGGGGCGTCCTGCATGTTGCACAGCAGATGCTGCAGGCGTGCGTAGATGCCTTCGTACAGGCAGGTCTGATTATGGAAATATTCTTTGGTGATGCGTGCCAGCATGGGTGTATTAACGGCAACGACGCCGAAGGCTTTACGGGCTCAATAATCCGCCAGCCGGGACCGGAGTCTGATCAAGGCCTGGCTCAGCAACTGGCTGATCCGCGACTCGCTCACACGCAGTACCTCGCCGATCTCCCGCAGATTAAGCTCCTTGGCGTAATACAGGGTGACGACCAGCTTCTCCCGTTCCGGCAGCTGGCTGATGGCATTCCCGACCGTTCTTTTCAAGTCATCGTTCTGGATGGCTTCCATCGGTCCAGCGATATGATGAGGGTGCTCATGGAGATCGTGATCCGAGTCTTCCTCTTTGGTGAAGGTCTCATCGAAGTTGAGCATTTTCGAACTGCTGGAGTCCAGGAGGATCTTGTAATATTCATCCAGGGAGATGTTGAGCGCCTTGGCGATCTCGTCATCGCGGGCGTCGCGGCCAGTGCGGTTTTCGATGGTCCGGACGGCCTCCATCACTTCGCGGGCCTTGCGATGCACTGACTTCGGCGCCCAGTCGTTTTTGCGCAGCTCGTCCAGCATGGCCCCGCGTATCCGGATGCCGGCATAGGTTTCAAAACTGGCGCCTTGCGTGGAATCGTAATTGCGTGCGGCCTCCAGCAGCCCGATCATGCCGGCCTGGATCAGGTCATCCGCCAGTACCGAGGCCGGCAGACGTGCGCCAAGGTGATAGGCAATGCGCTTTACCAGCGGGGCGTGGCGTTTGAGCAGTTCATCAAAGTTGTTCTGTTTGGCGGTGCTGGCGTACATGGTCATCCAAGTATGATGTGCGCAATGCGCAAAGTATAGCGAGTGTCAGAGTAAAAAATCAGCTTGATGACAATGGCCGGTATCGATATTGCCCGCCACCGGTTAAAAGCTCTTAGATTTCACGCTTACCCTGGAATGCCCTCGACAGGGTTTCACTGTCCACATACTCCAGTTCGCCCCCGAGCGGCACACCGAAGGCGATGCGTGTCGCCTTGATTTTTTTTGCCTGCGCCAGTTGCGCAATATAATGTGCGGTGGCCTCTCCTTCAACCGTAGGGTTGGTGGCCAAAATGATTTCCTCGATCCCGCCCTGCGCCAGACGATCCGCCAGTATGTCCAGGCCGATATCTTCGGGCCCAATTCCATCCAGCGGCGACAGATGGCCCAGCAGGACAAAATAGCGGCCCTGAAAGCCGGTGGCCTGGTCGATGGCGTAGACATCGGCCGGAGTCTCGACGATACACAGATGCTGGCGATTGCGTTTGGGGTTGGCGCAGAGGGCGCAGAGTTCTGATTCACAGAGGGTGCGGCATTCGCGGCAATGGCCGACTTTATCCATGGCCTCAACCAGTGAGGCGGCCAGATGCCTGGCTCCTGCACGATCCCGTTCCAGCAGATAAAAGGCCATGCGTTGTGCCGACTTGGGTCCCACGCCCGGCAGGTGGCGCAGATCGGCAATCAGGCGGCTGATCAGAGGTGACAGACTCATCTCGATCAAAACGGGAGCTTGAAACCCGGGGGCAGGTTGAGGCCGGAGCTCATGCCCGCCATGCGCGTCTTGCTGGTGGTTTCCACCTGGCGTACGGCATCGTTGACGGCGGCGGCCAACAGGTCTTCCAGCATTTCCTTGTCTTCCTGCAGCAGGCTGTTTTCGATCTCGACACGCTTTACCTCATGACGGCCGGTCATCAAAACCTTGACCATGCCGGCGCCCGACTGACCGGTGACCTCCATATTGGCAATCTCGTCCTGGAGTTTCTGCATGTTGGCCTGCATTTGCTGGGCCTGCTTCATCAATTGATTAATCTGATTTTTCATGGATACCTCTCGAAGGTTGTGTCAACGGGCGCCTGGTGACAGTGCAAGGCATTATATCGCGGATCAAATTCACATGCCGTTTATTCAGACGGACGTATGGATCCGGTATTGAGTTCGGCATCAAAGGTGCTGATCAGGGATTGAATGTTCTGATCAGTGGTGAAGGATTCGATGGCGGCCTGTTGCCGTTCATCCCGTTGCCGTTCCTGACGCAAGGCGGGGGTTTCCTGCGCCGGGGTTTCAAGCGTGATTTCCAGCCGTGCCTGGGTACCGAAGTGCGAACGCAGGGCCTGCTGGAGCTTGGCCTGGCGCTCCTTGCTCAACAGATGTGCGTGTTCCGGCCCCAGCACCAGATGAATAAGGTTGTCATCAAGCTGTTTTACCGCGGAATTGAGGGCGAGCTGCTGCGCCAGTCCGCTCAGCTTGAGCCGGGCGACCGTATCGGCCCAGTCCTGACCGCCCGCCTTGGGTTTGTCCGGGGCGGTGGCAGGGACAGGCGCTACAGCCGGCGCGGAATTCTGACGGGCGGTTGATGTGACCACCGCTGTTGTGACACGGCTCTTCTCCATTTCCGGGCGGAAGGCCAGCATGCGCAGCATGGTCATTTCAAAACCGACGCGCGGGTCGGGCGCCAGGGTTAAATCGCGCCGGCCCAGCAGGGCGATCTGGTAATAAAGCTGGATATCCTCGCGGGAGATGAGCTTGGCCAGTTGCTCAATTCTCTGCTGATGTGCCACCGTGTTATCCAATGCTGCAGGTGTAATCTGTGCCAGGGCGATGGCATGGAGGGCGGACACCAGATCTGCCAGCACACCGTGATAATCCGGCACCTGTTCCGCCAGCCGGTGTGTGTGGGACATCAGCGTTATGCTGTCACCCTGAGCCAGGGCTTCCAGCAGATCGTAGATGTGGCCCTGATCGATCGTGCCCAGCATGGCGTGGACTTCACGTTCCTTCAGCGCCCCACCACCATAGGCGATGGCCTGGTCCAGCAGGCTGAGGGCATCGCGCATACTGCCGTCGGCGACCCGCGCAATCTGGATTACGGCGGGTGCTTCAAAGGCAATGCCTTCACGGGTCAGGATATGTTCGAGATGCCGGGTGATCTGTTCCAGCGGCAGCCGCTTGAGGTTGAACTGCAAACAGCGCGACAGGATGGTGACCGGCAGGCGTTGCGGATCCGTGGTGGCCAGCAGGAATTTGACATGGGGCGGCGGCTCTTCCAGGGTCTTGAGCAGGGCGTTGAAGCTGTGGGCGGACAGCATGTGCACTTCGTCGATCAGATAGACCTTATAGCGGCCGCGGGTCGGTGCATATTGCACGTTTTCCAGCAGTTCGCGCGTGTCTTCCACCTTGGTGCGCGAGGCGGCATCCACCTCGATCAGATCGACGAAACGGCCGTCATCGATTTCACGGCACGAAGAACATGTCCCGCAGGGGGTGGAGCTGACGCCGGTTTCGCAATTCAGTGATTTGGCCAGGATGCGCGCGATCGTGGTCTTGCCCACGCCGCGGGTGCCGGTGAACAGAAAGGCATGATGCAGCCGCTCGTTGTCCAGCGCATTGATCAGCGCGCGCAGGACGTGTTCCTGCCCGACCATTTCTTTGAAGGAGTGCGGCCGCCATTTGCGGGCCAGGACCTGATAACTCATAGCGGCCAAGTATAGCGTGGTTTGCACGGTGGCGGACAGGGCTATTTAACCCGTCTAAATATGGAGGCGGCCTGTGCCAGCGACACCTCGGCGCCCGAGTCCACTGTTACCGCTGCTCCCTTCCGGGCCTGACGGGGTTCACAGCTTGTCGTCGCGAGGGAACCGGCACAAGCCACCATTGAACTAATAGTGGCGGAGGGGGAAGGAGTTTCACCCCCGGTGTTTCCTTGCATCTCAATAACTTGGACGGCCAGGCAACCTTATTGCTGTAAGTACTGACCAGCCAACCGCCTTGCCTGGCCGGCATTATAATGCAAAGCGATCTTCGCCTGAAGTGAAAAGAGCATGCAATGACTGCCTCACGAACCGCGAGGACGCAGTATTTACATTTTGTTTTCCAGGTGAGCGGGCTAAGTTCGCATCCGCCCCGCGGGTGCAGGCCAGCAACAGAGTATTCCTGGAAGAGCTCAGGGATGTGGCCGATGGCCGCGCCATGAATCTCTCGCCATGTCCCTTTATGATCGGCTTGTGAAAGCCGGCCCGGATTTTCGGTGTTACCTGAACCCAAACGGCGGCATCATCTCAAAAAACGGATCAAACTCCGGCTCGGGAATCCGGTAGCCTTTCAGCCATTGTTTCAGCTGCCGCACGTCCTGGAACTGCTGCAAGTCGCGCTTCAGGCGGGCGATCTCGCCCTGCAGGTGACGGATGTCGTCCTTGAGCATCAGGGTGACGCGCTTGGGGCTGAGCACCTCGAAGGGCGCAACCTGTAACTGGCGGCCGATCTGCATTTCCATCAGCATGACTTCTTCCCGCAATTCGTCCAGCTGGTTTTGCAGGATTTTGTTGTAGTGCTTCAGGCGGTCTTCGGCAATGTTGTTGAGTTTGTCCTGGTCGATCTGTTCCACGGCCAATTGCAGCTCCAGCAGCTGCAGCAGATCCTTGTTCCCGTAGGCCACGGTCACTTTCTGCATCAGTTCGGTCTTGCGCTCGCGTTCCGCGGGGTCCGGCTCGCGGTCAGGGTGCAAGGCCGCCACCAATTGGCGGTAGACCGCCTGGATGGATTTGCTGACCTTGGCCGTCTCCTCCTGTTCGCGCGCCTCTTTTGCCAG
The DNA here is from genome assembly GCA_001801365.1 of Gammaproteobacteria bacterium RBG_16_57_12. GTDB lineage: Bacteria > Pseudomonadota > Gammaproteobacteria > RBG-16-57-12 > RBG-16-57-12 > RBG-16-57-12. The sequence goes on from MGXL01000020.1 coordinate 7,704, forward strand.
TTGCTTGGCGGTCTTTTTGCGCTTGGGGCGGGCGGCTTCGGCCCGCTCCTGCCGCTGCTTGATCTTTTCGGCCAGACGTTCCGCGGCGCCGTGCGGGTCGCGGGGATCAAAATCGAACTCGTCGCCCCCCAGCTCGACGCCGAACGCCTCTTCCATCATAGTTTTCAGAAAGTTCGTCGCCATGTCCTCGGTTTCCTGCGCATGCTCATCGAAGTCGTCCGCGCCGTATTTGTTGTACAGCGGTTTCAGGTCATCGCGCTGGTGCAGGTTGATGAGTTCATCGCAGGTTTCGCAGATCAGGTGCGCGAGTTTTTCCTGCTGGGCGTGCGTAAATTTGTGGCTGGTGAACAGCCGATCCAGCAACAGCACCATCTGTGCCTGATGTTCACTCAGGGTTTTCTTTAACGGCTCCAGTTTTGTCAGGGCATCCTGCTGGCAACGGGCAAGGCTTTCCTGCCATTCGGCAAGCAACTTCTTCTGTACGTCGATTTTTTTGATCAGGCCATTGAACTTGTTCTGAGCGGGGGACAGTGTTGCCCGCGTCTGTTCGGCCGTGATCCGGATGACCTGGGTGGGGGACATGGGATACCTGAAAATGACGTTTTAAATATGGCGGAGAGGGAGGGATTCGAACCCTCGATACGCTTTTGGCGTATACACACTTTCCAGGCGTGCTCCTTCGACCGCTCGGACACCTCTCCAGTCCTGCTTAGCGCAAGGCCGCCTAGGTTAAACCAGTTTTCCACCTTTGGCAATCTGAAATGAATATCAAGCACTTATGCAGAATTTTGCGGGTGCAGATGCCGGTATGACGGTTCTTACGCACCCGGTTTGGCCAGGTATTCCATCCGGGCAATGTGATTTTAGACAGGGTTAAAGATAATGAAGGGCATGTCGATATGAAAAGCATATTAAAGGTATTGATTGCCGCGTGATCATGGATCCCACATAAGAACTCGCCTGTGTTATGAAGCTGATTATTGGGTTGCTCATTCTTTCAGGTTGCCTCGCTGGCGGCTATATCATGGCGCACGGCGAACTCCTGGCACTGTGGCAGCCTGCCGAGCTGGTCATAATCTCGGGCGGGGCCATCGGGGCCTTTGTGATCTCAAATCCGGGCAAGGTGATTGGCAAGGTGCTCAAAAATCTGCCGACCTTGCTGCAAGGTTCCAAATATACCAAGAGTCTGTATATGGACCTGCTGGGTCTGATGTATGACATTTTCACCAAGTCGCGCAAGGAAGGCTTGATGGCCCTGGAAAATGATATCGAGGATCCAGCGAGCAGCGAGGTGTTCAATAAATATCCCAGAATTCTGGCGGATCATCACACTGTTGATTTCATCTGCGATTATCTGCGTCTGATGGTGGGCGGCACCATGAATACCTTCGAGCTGGAAAATCTCATGGATGTGGAGCTGGGTACGCACCACGCGGAAGCGGAATTATCGAGCAGCGCCCTGAACAGGATGGCCGACGGGCTGCCAGGTTTTGGTATCGTGGCTGCGGTGATGGGGGTGGTGATCACTATGGGGTCACTGGATGGTGAGGTGTCCGAAATCGGCGGCCATGTGGCGGCCGCCCTGGTAGGAACCTTTCTGGGGATCCTGCTGGCCTATGGCGTGGTCGGCCCCATGGCGAGCGCCCTGGAACACAGCGCGCGCGAGGAGACCAAATTCTATGAATGCATCAAGGTATGCATCATCGCCACCCTGAACGGCTATAACCCGCAGGTTGCGGTCGAGTTCGGACGCAAGACACTGTTCTCCACCGAGCGCCCGAGCTTCATCGAACTGGAAAACCATGTCCGTGGGCGCACCTGAGCGCCACGTCTTCGAGAGTTACCTTCCGGTTGAGTACACCTGACCATGAATGACACTCAACCCATCATTATCAAGCGCATCAAGAAGGGTGGCCATGCTCATCACGGGGGCTCATGGAAGGTGGCCTATGCCGACTTCGTGACCGCCATGATGGCATTCTTTCTGCTGATGTGGCTGCTGACCGCGGCCACGCCTGATCAAAAGCTGGCCATTGCCGGCTACTTCAGTAATCCAAGCGCAGTAGCCGGCAGTGGCGGGCAAAGCACCAGCCTGATCAATATGGGCAGCAGTCTCGATTTGATGAATGTCGGTTTAGGCAAGGCGCCAACCCCGGATTTCAAGTCCGAGGAGGAAATCCGCAAACGCGCCGAAGCCATCGAGCGGGACAGGCTGGCCAATCTGGAGAGCGTGTTGAAACAGCAGATCGACGATGACAAGGAGTTGAGCCAGCACAAGGACCAGGTGATGATCGAGATCACCGATGAAGGTCTGCGCATCCAGATCATCGATAAGGAAAACCGGCCGATGTTCGATCTGGGCAGCGCGGTGCTCAAGCCCTTTGCGAGCCGACTGCTGCGGGATATCGCCACCGTGATCAACAAGCTGCCCAATACCATCAGCCTTGCCGGCCATACCGACGCCACACCCTACGGCACCACTAATGGATACACCAATTGGGAATTATCCTCCGACCGCGCCAATGCCTCGCGCCGTGAACTGGTGCAGGGCGGCATTGAAGCGAACAAGATTGTCCGTGTCGAGGGCCTGGCAGCGACCAAGCCGTTGTTGCCCGATGATCCTGATAATCCCGCCAACCGGCGCATCACCATCCTGGTGATGAAGCGCACCGTGGATGAAACCATTGCCATGGAAGGAGAAGCCATCAAGAGTGCCCTGCAAGCCGAACACAAGGCATCTGTGGCCGAGCCCATTGCTGTACCCGAACCAGTTGAGCCACCCCTGGCAGTGCAGCAACCGGCAGTGGAGAGCAAGCCGCCGGTAGAGAGCAGGCCGAAACCGGAGTTTCGAAAGCCTCAGGCGCTTAAGCCGAAGGTAGTTGTGCCGCCACCACAGGAGGCACCTGTACCGCCGCCTTCCAGCGTTCTCCCCGGCATTGCGCCGATACAATTGAATGTCAATCCCGTGCAACTGGATATCCCGCCGGTGCAGATCGAACCCGCGCCGGTGAATAAAAAATAGCTCCACGGCCTGGTCTGTAGGCAGCGTAACATCTGTTGGTCGGATGAACACCGACCTGTTACAATTTTTCCCATGTCGGGTAATACCATTGGCAAACTGTTCACGGTCACCAGCTTTGGCGAGAGCCACGGCCCCGCGATCGGCTGTATCGTCGATGGCTGTCCGCCCGGCCTGGCCCTGGGTGAGGCGGACCTGCAGCACGATCTGGACCGGCGCAAGCCCGGCACCTCGCGGCACACCACCCAGCGGCGCGAGGCCGATCAGGTGCGTATCCTGTCCGGAGTATTCGAGGGCCGGACCACCGGCGCGCCCATCGGCCTGTTGATCGAAAACACCGATCAGCGCTCCAAGGATTACTCCCAGATCATGGACCGTTTTCGCCCGGGGCATGCCGATTACACCTATCAGCAGAAATACGGTCTGCGCGACTACCGTGGCGGCGGGCGCTCCTCCGCGCGCGAGACGGCCATGCGTG
>MGXL01000020.1:11227-14556 GCA_001801365.1 Gammaproteobacteria bacterium RBG_16_57_12
ATCTCGGAGAAGGCTACGGCGTCAGGATCCGCGGCTATCTGGCCCAGCTCGGACCGATCAAACTGGAGCTGAAGGATTGGGAGGCGGTGGAGCAGAATCCGTTCTTTTGCCCGGATCCCGCCAGGGTGCCCGAGCTCGAGGCCTATATGGATGCCCTGCGCAAGGAAGGTAATTCTATTGGCGCGCGTATCAATGTGGTGGCGACCGGTGCGCCGCCCGGCTGGGGCGAGCCGATTTTCGACAGGCTGGATGCCGAGCTGGCCTATGCCCTGATGAGCATCAACGCCGTCAAGGGTGTCGAGATCGGCGATGGTTTTGCGGTGGTGGGACAAAAAGGCACGCAACATCGTGACGAGATGAGCCCGCAAGGCTTTCTCAGCAATCATGCCGGGGGCATCCTGGGCGGCATCTCCAGCGGGCAGGATATCATTGCCAGTATCGCGCTCAAGCCCACTTCCAGCATTCGTCTTTCCGGGCGTACCATCAATACCCGGGGCGAACCTGTCGAGGTGGTGACCGAGGGGCGCCACGATCCCTGCGTCGGCATCCGGGCCACACCGATCGCCGAGGCGATGACGGCCATCGTGCTGATGGATCACATGCTGCGCCACCGCGCCCAGAATGCCGGCATCACCTCTGCCACACCTGTTATACCCGGCAGTGTCAGCTAGCTAACAGTACTGACGGGATTATTCCTTACAGGTTCAACCATCCTATGCCGTACTGGCGCTTGTCCGGTTTTTATCTGTTTTATTTCGCCTCGCTCGGCGTACTGGTGCCCTACTGGTCCCTCTATCTGAAATCGCTGGGATACAGCGCGGTACAGATTGGCGAGCTGCTGGCGATCATCATGGCCACCAAGATTGTTTCGCCCAATATCTGGGGCTGGATCGCCGACCATACCGGCAAACGTATGGCCATCGTCAGAAGCGGCTCGCTGTTGGCCGCGCTGGCGTTTCTCGGCGTATTTCTGGGATCAGGTTATTGGTGGCTGATGGGCGTGATGCTGCTGTTCAGTTTTTTCTGGAACGCCGCCCTGCCGCAGTTCGAGGCGACCACCATGACCCATCTGGGTGATGAGCCGCACCGCTACAGCACCATCCGCCTGTGGGGTTCGATCGGTTTTATCCTGGCGGTGGCGGCGTTGGGGCCGGTGCTGGAACAACACGGCGCCACGCTGGTGCCGGCCGTGCTACTGATCCTGATCATGGCGATCTGGCTCATGAGCCTGCTGGTGCCGGAGCGGGCGGCGGGTTATTTGCCGCTGAATCATGAGCGCCTGGCCAACGTGTTGCGCCGCCCCCAGGTGCTGGCCTTGTTGCTGGTCTGCCTGTTGATGCAGGCCAGCCATGGCCCCTATTACACCTTCTACACCATTTACCTGGAAGCGCATGGCTACAGTCGCGGTCTGATCGGGCAGTTGTGGGCCCTGGGCGTGATCGCCGAGGTGATATTGTTTCTGGCGCTGCACCGGCTGGTGCCGCGGTTCGGGCTGCGTCGTTTGTTATTGTCCGCGCTGCTGCTGGCCGCGCTGCGCTGGGTGATGATCGGATGGTTTGTGGATAACCTGCCCCTGCTGATCGTTGCCCAGTTGCTGCATGCCGCCAGTTTCGGGGTCTATCACGGCGTGGCGATACAGCTCATCCATCGTTATTTCACCGGGCGACACCAGGGTCGGGGCCAGGCCTTATACAGCAGCATGAGCTTTGGCCTGGGCGGGGCGCTGGGTGCGTTATATAGTGGTTATGCCTGGGACAGCCTGAGCCCCCAGACTACCTTTATGCTGGCGGCGCTGATCAGCCTGGTGAGTTTTGTGGTGGCCTGGCGGAGTGTCTATCCGGACACCACGGTACGGCACAGTCATTAATAACCTGCTTCAGGTCAACAGCTCAAGCATGCGCAAGGCGGCGTTGGACAGGGTGCGATCCCGGTGATGCACGACCCCCAGGGTACGGCTGAGTCTGAGATTGTTTACCTGAAATACCTGTAACTGTTTATCCAGCAGGGTCTCCGGCAGCACACTCCAGCCCAGTCCCACGGCGACCATCATCTTGATGGCCTCCAGGTTGTTGGTGGTGGTGCCGGTCTTGAGTTCTACGGTGGATCGCGCCAGGCTCTGCTCGAGGATTTCCCGTGTCGTGGTCTGCCGTTCGGGCAGGATGGCGGTATGCAGAGCCAGTTGTGCCGGCGCGATTTTTTTTGTCCGCGCCAGGGGATGGTGCGGCGCGCAGACAAACAGCAGCGGATCCTGCCAGACGGGAATGGCGCGCAGATGCTCCGGCGTCTGCAAGGGCAGGGTGACGATGCCCAGCTCGAGATCGCCATGGCTCACCGCGGTACAGATACTCTCGGAGGCCATGAAATGCAGATCCAGCTCCACGTCGGGAAAGCGCCTGCCATAATTGCGCAGCACCGGCGGCAGGCGGTGCAGGCCGATATGATGGCTGGTGCCGATGGTCAGCCGGCCGGCTACCAGTCCCGACAGATTATGAATGGCGCGCCGGCTGTCCTCGATTTCGCCGATGATATGCCGGGCCCGCGGCAGCAGCGCCTGTCCCGCTTCGGTCAGACTGACCTGATGACCGATACGGTCGAACAGGCGGGTGTCCAGCTCATGCTCCAGCACGGTGATGCGTTTGCTGACCGCCGGCTGGGTTAGATGCAGGCGTCCGGCGGCCCGGGAAAAGGATCCGGTTTCGGCGACGGCGATAAAGGCAGTGAGATTTGCAGTCTGCATAGGCGGTATATTCTATTCCAATCAGGAATAGAATATATGAAAAATATGAATTTGCGTAATGAATGTGGCGAGGCTACTATCCGGGTATCGGCAACCAGGGCATGAATATGGCGGGCAAGACACTCTACGACAAACTTTGGGATTCCCACGTGGTGCACGCCGGCGATGATGGCGCGTCCCTGATCTATATCGACCGGCAACTGGTGCATGAGGTTACCTCGCCGCAGGCCTTTGAAGGGCTGCGCCTGGCCGGGCGTAAGGTGTGGCGCCGCGAGACCACCCTGGCCACGCCCGATCACAACGTGCCGACCACGGCGCGCAGCGCCGGCATCAGCGATCCCATTTCGCGCACCCAGGTTGAAACCCTGGATCAGAACTGCGCGGATTTCGGTATCACCGAATTTCGGATGGATGATATCCGCCAGGGTATCGTGCATGTGGTCGGGCCGGAACAGGGCGCGACCCTGCCGGGGATGACGGTGGTGTGCGGTGACTCCCACACCTCCACCCACGGGGCCTTCGGCGCCTTGGCGCACGGCATCGGCACCTCCGAGGTCGAGCATGTGCTGGCTACCCAGTGTCTGATCCAGAA
>MGXL01000020.1:14667-15786 GCA_001801365.1 Gammaproteobacteria bacterium RBG_16_57_12
TCCGCGCCCTGTCGATGGAAGGCCGGATGACGGTTTGCAACATGGCCATCGAGGCGGGGGCGCGCGCCGGAATGATCGGTGTGGATGACACCACTATCGACTACGTGAAGGATCGTCCCTATGCACCCAAAGGCGAGGACTGGAACAAGGCGGTTACCGCCTGGCGTGAGCTGCGCAGCGATGCGGATGCCGTATTCGATCGCGTGGTACATATTGATGCGCGCAGGATCAAGCCGCAGGTGACCTGGGGTACCTCGCCGGAGATGGTGGTGGCGGTGGACGCGCGGGTGCCGGACCCGGCGCAGATCGCCGATCCGGTCAAGCGCGCGGGGATGAGCGCGGCGCTCAAATACATGGGGCTGGAGGCCGATATCCCCATCACTGAAATTTCGCTGGATAAGGTCTTCATCGGATCCTGCACCAACTCGCGCATCGAGGATCTGCGGGAAGCGGCCGCGGTGGTCAAAGGCCGGCGCATCGCGGTGAATATCAAACTGGCGCTGGTGGTGCCGGGTTCCGGTCTGGTCAAGCGCCAGGCCGAGCAGGAAGGGCTGGACCGGATCTTCCTCGACGCCGGTTTCGAGTGGCGCGAGCCGGGCTGTTCGATGTGCCTGGCGATGAATGCCGACCGCCTGGAGCCGGGCGAGCGCTGCGCCTCCACCTCCAACCGCAATTTCGAGGGACGCCAGGGCCAGGGCGGGCGCACCCATCTGGTCAGCCCGGCGATGGCGGCCGCGGCGGCGATCGCCGGTCATTTCGTCGATATCACCCAACGCTGAACGAAGAGGTAAAGGCCATGTTGAAGAAGATACTGCTGCTGTTGTGGATCGCGGTTATTGTGAGCGGTTGCGCCACCATGGAAGGACTGGGCAAGGACCTGGGCAAGCTCGGCGACAAGATCGAAGACGCGGCGAGCAAATAACCACAGGATCAAGTCATGGAAAAATTCGTTCCCTTGAATGGCCTGGTCGCGCCGCTGGACCGGCCGAATGTCGATACCGACGCGATCATCCCCAAGCAGTTTCTGAAATCGATCAAGCGCAGCGGCTTCGGCCCGAACGCCTTCGATGAATGGCGCTATCTCGATCGCGGCGAGCCGGGCAGGGACAACTCCAGGCG
>MGXL01000020.1:15843-23495 GCA_001801365.1 Gammaproteobacteria bacterium RBG_16_57_12
GCTGGCGCGCGAAAACTTTGGCTGCGGCTCCAGCCGGGAGCACGCCCCGTGGGCCTTGCTGGATTTCGGCTTTCGCGTCATTATTGCGCCGAGTTTTGCGGATATCTTTTTCAACAACTGCTTCAAGAACGGTATCCTGCCGATCGTGCTGGCCGAGCAGATCGTTGATAAACTCTTTGCAGACGTCGCCGCCACGCCAGGGTACCGGTTGCAGGTCGATCTGACAAAGCAGACCGTGACCACGCCTTCAGGCAAGCAGTTTGCCTTCGAGATCGACGCCTTCCGCAAACACTGTCTGCAGAACGGTCTCGACGACATCGGGCTGACCTTGCAGCATGTGGACGAGATCAAGGCCTATGAAGCGCGCCGCCGCCAGGAAGCACCGTGGTTGTTTGCTGCCGAATAATGTAAGGAACAGATGATGACGTACAAGATTGCAGTATTGCCCGGTGATGGCATCGGTAGCGAGATCATGGCCGAGGCGGTGAAGGTGCTGTATGCCCTGCGCGATGACTTTGGCCTGAAGATCGAATGTGAACATGCCCTGGTCGGCGGCGCCGGCTATGATGCCTTCGGCACGCCGCTGCCCGAGCCCACCCTCAAGCTGGTGAAACAGGCCGATGCCGTGTTGCTCGGCGCGGTGGGTGGTTATAAATGGGAATCGCTGGATATTGCGCTGCGCCCGGAAAAAGGCCTGCTGGGCCTGCGTTCCGGACTGGGGCTGTTCGCCAATCTGCGTCCGGCGATTCTGTATCCGCAGCTGGCCGCGGCCTCCAGCCTCAAGCCCGAGATCGTCGCCGGACTGAATATCATGATCGTGCGCGAGCTGACCGGCGACATCTATTTCGGACAGCCCAGAGGGATCCGCACCCTGGAAAACGGCGAGCGCCAGGGCTTTAATACCATGGTGTATAAGGAATCAGAGATCGAGCGCATCGGCCGCGTCGCCTTCGACAGCGCCATGAAGCGCGGCAAGCGTGTCTGTTCGGTGGACAAGGCCAATGTGTTAGAGTGTACCGAGTTGTGGCGCGAGGTGATGACCCGGATCGCCAGGGATTATCCGGCGGTCACACTCAGCCATATGTATGTCGACAATGCCGCGATGCAACTGGTGCGCGCGCCCAAACAGTTCGATGTCATGGTGACCGGCAATATGTTCGGGGATATCCTGTCCGATTGCGCGGCGATGCTGACCGGCTCGATCGGCATGCTGCCGTCGGCCTCGCTGGATGCCCAGGGCAAGGGTATGTACGAGCCGATCCACGGCTCGGCGCCGGACATCGCCGGCAGGAATATCGCCAATCCGCTGGCGACCATTCTGTCCGTGGCCATGATGTTGCGCTACACGCTGGAGGCCCCGGACATGGCTGACCGGGTGGAGGCGGCCGTCAACCGCGCGCTGGATGACGGTTATCGGACCGGCGATATCCACACCGCCGGCATGAAGAAGGTCAGCACCTCCGCGATGGGGGATGCCGTGGTGGCCGCGTTGCGCGCGGCATGAGTTGAATCAAAGATGAGGCGAGAGCGATGAAACGGGTAGGCTTGGTTGGCTGGCGCGGCATGGTGGGCTCGGTGTTGATGCAGCGCATGCGTGAGGAAAACGATTTCAGCCTGATTGATCCGGTGTTCTTCACCACATCGCAGGCCGGACTGCCGGGACCGATGATCGGCAAGCCCGTGCCGGCATTGAAGGATGCCCATGACATCGATGAGCTCAGGGCCATGGACGTCATCATCACCTGTCAGGGCGGTGATTACACCAAGGCGATCTATCCGAAATTACGCGGCGCGGGCTGGAAAGGTTACTGGATCGATGCGGCCTCTACTCTGCGCATGGAAGAGAACAGCGTGATCATCCTGGATCCGGTCAACCTGCACGTGATCGAGGAGGCGCTGCACAAAGGCGGCAAAGCCTTTATCGGCGGCAACTGCACCGTGAGCCTGATGCTCATGGCCCTGGGTGGGCTGTTTGAGCATGACCTGGTGGAATGGATCACGCCGATGACCTATCAGGCCGCCTCGGGCGCCGGCGCCCAGAACATGCGCGAGCTGATCAAACAGATGGGCGCGATCCACGGCCAGGTGCAGACCCTGCTGGATGATCCGGCCTCGGCCATCCTGGAGATCGATAAAAAGGTCGCGGATTTTCTGCGTTCCGACGCCTATCCCAAGGATGTCTGGGGCGTGCCGCTGGGCGGTTCACTGATTCCCTGGATCGATACGCAACTCGAAACCGGTCAGAGCCGCGAAGAGTGGAAGGGCTGCGTCGAAACCAACAAGATCCTGGGGCGGATGGATCGCCCGATACCCATCGATGGCCTGTGCGTGCGCGTGGGCGCCATGCGCTGCCATTCGCAGGCGCTGACCATCAAGCTGCGCAAGGACGTCCCGCTCGACGAGATCGAGGCCATGGTGGCCGAGGCCAACGACTGGGTGAAGGTGGTGCCGAATCAACGCGACATCAGCATGCGCGAACTGACTCCCGCCGCTGTCACTGGCACGCTGACCGTGCCCGTAGGCCGTTTCCGCAAGCTGGCGATGGGCCCGGATTATCTCTCCGCCTTCACCGTGGGCGATCAGCTGTTGTGGGGCGCGGCCGAGCCCTTGCGCCGGATGCTGCGCATCCTGCTGGAAGCATGATCAGAGCCCGGCTGGAAACGCCGGGCAATTACCTCTGGACAGGCGTGGAAATGATTTAAAGAAACCTGGCGCCTGGTCGTTATTGAATACGAGCCCATAACATTCGCATGGACATGACATAAAATAGCGCGCAGATTGCAGAAATCCTGATAAAAAACTATCTTTGGATTTAAAGAAATACATGCAGGTGTCGAAGTACTGCTTGAATGTCGAACTATCGATGGGTAACGTGGCAAACATACTAATGTACCCCCAGAGTACATCATGAACCGTCAAAGGAAGTAATCATGAGGCATACACTGGCCAGATTTCTGGCCCTCACTGTACTGATTTTCCCCTTGGCAGCCCATGCCGTGGGATTAGGCGATATCCGCCTGAACTCGGCGCTCGATCAGCCGCTGGATGCGGATATCGAGATGCAATCGGTACAAGATGATGAACTGCTGGAACTGAAGGTCGGCATTGCACCCCTGGAGATGTTCAAAACGGCAGGTGTCGACTATGCCGAGATGCTGCAGGATTTTGAATTCAGGATACTCAAAAATCCCGATAGTACCCCCTATATCAAGATCGTCACGAGCCAACCCGTCAAGGAACCGTTTTTAAATTTCCTGGTTGAATTGAAATGGGCGAAGGGGCGCCTGGTACGTCAATACACCGTGCTGGTGGATCCGCCCACACTCGTTCCGGAAAAGAAACCTGCTCCTGTCAAACCGGCCGCCACCACGACACCTGTGGCAGCGGTGCCTGCCCCGGCACAGACGGCCCCCCCAGCATACGCAGTCCCGGCCACTGCCCCGGCGGCGCCACTTCGCGATACCTCGGGGATGACCGCCCGAAATGACACGGCCTGGAGTATCGCCACGCGCATGCGACCGGACACATCCCTATCCATTTATCAGGTCATGCTGGCCCTGCTGCGGGAAAATCCTCAGGCCTTTATGGAAAACAACGTCAATAACCTGAAGGCCGGTTATATCCTGCGCCTGGATAATCCTGACAAAATTACAGAAATTTCCAGGGCCGATGCGGAACGTGAGATCAGGCGTCAATATGAGGTCTGGAAAGCGGCCAAATCCGGCATGCCGGTGCCAGTGGAACTGCGTGAACAGATCGCCGGTATTACACCGACTGACGCCCAATCCGCCACGGTAGCGGGTGAGGCTGCGGGCAGTATGGGGGCAGAAGGTGCCAAGCTGAAACTGCTCAGCCCTGGCAGCGCCGAAGGCGCCGGCTCCGCCGTTGAAGGTCAGGGTGCTCAGGAAGTTATATCGCTGCGTCAGGAACTGGTGCTGGCGAATGAAGCCCTGGAGGCCAATAAACAGGAGAATGTAGACCTGCAGAACCGTCTTGGTGCTCTGGATGAACAAGTCCAGAACATGAAACGCCTGCTCGAATTGAAGAATAATGAACTCGCGTCCGTGAAGGGCAACATGGCGGCAGCCGCCAGTGCCGGTGGCGGGGCTGAACCGTCCTGGTACGACAATCCCATGTTGCTGGCCGCGGTCAGTGTGTTCGCTGTCCTGATCGGTGCCTTGGCCTGGGTGATCATTCGTCGTCGCCGCAGCATGGACTTCCAGGAAAGTATTTTGAACACGGTCGCGGTGGCCGCGCCCGCACCGACTGCCACTGCAGCCGGTGTCGATTTCCTGGGCGAAGGGGTTGTGCCAGCCGGAAAACCACAGAGCGAAACATCTGCTGAAACCTCCCTGCTGACCGATTTCGCCATGAGCGCCATTGAAGGCATCCAGACTGAGGTTGGTGAAGTCGACCTGATTTCGGAAGCGGATGTGTATCTGGCCTATGGCCGCTATACCCAGGCCGAGGAGATCATCACGCAAGCCCTGGCAGAGAACCCCGACCGCGAAGACCTTCAGTTCAAATTGCTGGAGATACATCATGCATCGCGTGACGAGAAGAAATTTTTTGACGCGGCACAGGCCTTGCACAATCGCCTGGGCGGCAGAGATCATCCACAGTGGGAAAAAGTGGTTGCCATGGGGGTGGAACTCAATCCCTATCATCCATTGCTGGCAGGTGATACGGCGGGGGCAGGTCAGGTTAGCGCGGCATCTGCAGGCACTGATGCCGAACTGCCGGCGGCTGAAGAGAACAACAACACCCTGGAGTTTGACCTGAGCGGCTTTGGTGAGGCAAAAACTGGGCCGGCATTTGCCGCCGCTGGGGTTAAAGATGACAACGTGGTTGAGTTTGATCTCGGCGAGCCCGCGCGGGAGGGTAAAGACACACCAGTCACTGCGGCCAGCAACGATGCCGTAGAGATCATTTTTGCCGAGGACGAACTGCCCAGGGAAGATAATGTACTGGAGTTTAATCTGGGCGCGGAAGAAGAAAAACTCGCCGCCGGGGACGATGACCTGGCAGCATTCAATCTTGGCGATAGCGAAACGCAGCAGGATGATGACCTGTCATTTGCCGGTCTGGACGATGTCAGTACCAAGCTGGATCTGGCCAAGGCCTATATCGACATGGAGGATGCCGAAAGCGCCCGTAGCATGCTCGATGAGGTTGTCCAGGAAGGCAGTGATGAACAGAAACAGGAGGCCAAGGCCCTGCTGCGTCAGATCGGATAAATCAGCGTCTATGGTATCATGTGGGCCCGCCGGGATGTTCCCGGCGGGCCTTGTCATTTTGGCAACCTGGCGCAGGAATAACCAGGATTCAGGATATCGCTTGTGCATGCCGTTGTCCGCATTGTCTGTTTTCTTATCCTCGGTGTCGCCCTCTCGCTGGGCGATGCGCTCGCACATGGCCTGGCCGCCGGGCTCATCGCTCTCGGCTATCTGATGGCGGGGGTCGGGCATCTTGGCAATGCGGGAATCCTGCTGCGGCGCATGCGCTGGCTGTTTCTGTCCCTGCTGATCATTTATTTCTGGTTTACCCCGGGGGAGTATCTGCTGCCTTCCTGGGGGCAGTGGTCGCCCACTGTGGCCGGAATCGAGCTTGGGCTGTTGCGTATGTTGTCGCTGGTGCTGCTAGTCTTCGCGGTCGTGTTGCTGCTGCAGGCAACCCCGCGTGAGGCCCTGCTGGGCGCCGTGGTCTGGCTGCTGACGCCGCTCAGGGTGATCGGGATCGCGCCCGAGCGCATCGCCGTCCGGATGCTGCTCAGCATGGAGAAGGTCGTGGAGGTGCAGCGGCTCTATCATGAGCAGGCGATGGTGCAGGCGCCTGTTACGGGCAATCGCCTGACCCGCGCCGGATCACGCCTTCTGGATCTTTTTGAGCAGGTGCTGGCGCGGGCCGACAGGGAAATGCCGCAGGCCATCACCATTCCCCAGCAATCCGCGCCGGCCTGGGGCCAGTGGCTGTATCCCCTGGCGCTGGGCGCGCTGTTCGTCTGGTTGTGACGCGGAGCGGGATCGTGAGGATTGCCGCCGTGGTTGAATATGATGGTGCCCGCTTCAATGGCTGGCAGCGGCAGGCGAGCGTGTCCGGCATCCAGGGCTGTGTCGAGCAGGCCCTGTCCCGGGTTGCGGACCATCCGGTCAATGTGGTTTGCGGAGGGCGCACCGATGCCGGGGTTCATGCCATCGGCCAGGTGATACACTTCGACAGCGAAGCCACACGGTCCATGCGCTCCTGGCTGATGGGAGGCAACGCCAATCTTCCCAAGGAAGTCGCCGTGACCTGGGTGCATCCGGTGGCCGAGGATTTTCATGCCCGCTTCAGCGCCCTGCGCCGCAGTTACCGCTATGTGATCTTCAATCGGCCGGTCCGGCCGACGGCGCTGGCCTGGCGCACCTCCTGGGACTACCGGCCGCTGGATGCCGGCCTGATGCAGGAGTCCGCCCGGTATCTGCTGGGCGAGCACGATTTCTCATCGTACCGCGCGCTGGCCTGCCAGGCCAAAAGCCCGGTGCGCACCATCTACAAGATAGATGTGCAGCGCCGTAATGAGCTGGTGATTATCGATATCCAGGCCAACGCCTTTTTGCATCATATGGTGCGTAATATTGTCGGGGTGTTGTGTGCGATCGGGGCCGGCGAACGGCCGAGTCTCTGGTCGAAAGAAGTGCTGGAACGGCGTGATCGCACCCTGGGTGGTGTGACCGCTCCGCCCTCCGGTTTATATCTGATGGAAATACAGTATCCGGAACATTTCGGGATACCACGCCTTCCGGATACGGCCATGGTTTGGTAGGCTGTAAGGCACAACAGATGCATACTCGTATAAAAATTTGCGGCATAACCCGGCCGGAAGATGCTCGGCAGGCGGCTTCGTGCGGCGCCGATGCCATTGGTCTGGTGTTTTACCCTGCCAGCCCCCGCACGGTGACCCTTGAACAGGCCGAACGTATTATCGAGGGCGTGCCGCCGTTTGTAAGCGTGGTGGGGCTGTTTGTCAATGCAGCGCGTAACGAGATCGAAACCGTATTGAAGCGCCTGCCCCTGGATCTGCTGCAGTTCCACGGCGATGAATCACCGCAGGACTGCACGGGCTATGGCCGCCCGTATCTCAAGGCGCTGCGCATGCGTGACGGAATCGATCTGCACGGTGAAGCGCAGCGCTTTGCGCAGGCCCGGGGCCTGCTGCTGGACAGTTATGTCGCGGGTGTGCCGGGCGGGACCGGACGGCGTTTCGACTGGTCGGCGATACCCAGAGACATCACCCGCCCCTTGATCCTGGCCGGCGGGCTGGATCCGGGCAATGTGGCCGAGGCGATTGCGACCGCGCGGCCCTATGCCGTCGATGTCAGCGGCGGGGTGGAGGCGGCGCCGGGTATCAAGGATCCGGACAAGATTGCAGCATTCATAAGAGAGGTAAGGCGTGTCGACACCCTTTGAAACCAAGGTCTGGGACGAGCTGCCGGACGAGCGCGGCCATTTTGGCCGCTACGGCGGAATGTTTGTCGCGGAAACGCTGATGGGACCCCTGCAGGAATTGAACCAGGCCTATCAGCGTTATCGCAACGACCCCGATTTCCTGGCCGAGCTGGAGCAGGACTTGTGCCACTATGTCGGCCGGCCGACGCCGCTGTATCATGCGC
>MGXL01000020.1:23506-24095 GCA_001801365.1 Gammaproteobacteria bacterium RBG_16_57_12
CAGCGCCTCGGCGGGGCGCAGATCTATCTCAAGCGCGAAGACCTCAACCATACCGGCGCACACAAGGTGAACAATACCGTGGGACAGGCCCTGCTGGCCAAACGCATGGGCAAGACCCGCATCATCGCCGAGACCGGCGCCGGCCAGCATGGCGTGGCCACCGCCACGGTCGCGGCGCGCCTGGGCCTGGAGTGCGTGGTGTACATGGGTGTCGAGGATGTCAAGCGCCAGGCGCTGAACGTCTACCGCATGAAGCTGCTCGGAGCCACGGTGGTCCCGGTGGAATCCGGTTCCAAAACCCTGAAGGATGCGCTCAATGAAGCCATGCGCGACTGGGTGACGAATGTGGACAACACCTTCTATATTATCGGGACCGTGGCCGGTCCCCATCCCTATCCGGCCATGGTCAGGGACTTTCAGTCGGTGATCGGCCGCGAGGCCAGGGAACAGATCCTCGCCCAAGCCGGACGTCTGCCCGACGCCATTGTGGCCTGCGTGGGCGGCGGGTCCAACGCCATGGGGATTTTCTATCCCTTTCTCGGGGATGCCGCCGTGCGGCTCTACGGGGTGGAGGCGGCGGGCGATGGCT
>MGXL01000020.1:24275-24505 GCA_001801365.1 Gammaproteobacteria bacterium RBG_16_57_12
GGCCCACTACGTGGCGATCACCGATCAGGAGGCGCTGCAGGCCTTTCATGATCTCACCCGCATCGAGGGCATCATCCCGGCCCTGGAATCCAGCCATGCCCTGGCCTATGCCACCAAGCTGGCGCCCACCCTGCGCCAGGATCAGATCCTGGTGGTCAACCTGTCGGGTCGCGGCGACAAGGATATCCATACCGTGGCGGATCGTGAAGGCATCAAGGTATAAAATATCC
>MGXL01000021.1:0-911 GCA_001801365.1 Gammaproteobacteria bacterium RBG_16_57_12
CCGGCAATTACCTCGCCGTCAGCTACAACAAAAATTCAACTACAGGTGAACACTATCCACAGCGCATCGACTATACCGGCCACACCAGCGCCGGCCTGGCCGCCAACCGCGCCGTGGTGTTTGGCTACGAAGGACGCACAGATATCGAGACCGCCTACATTGGCGGTGGAAAGACGCAAACCGCCGTACGCCTGAAGCGGGTGCAGACCTGGTCGGGGACAGCGCTGGTGCGGGAGTACCGGTTGGCCTATGACACCAGCACTGCTACAGGGCGGTCGCGGGTGGTGAGCGTGCAGGAGTGTGCGGGGAATGGGGTATGTATGCCGGGGACGCAGGTGAATTGGCAGAATGGGGATGGAGGAATTACAACTCACAATAATGCCGTCCAAACCGTCAACGGCGACTGGAAATCCGTTTTTGATGTCTATCCAGGGGATTATAATGGAGATGGTCATGCAGACTTATATTTAGTGGGCAATTCGGCTAGTCATTTCTGTGCAGGACCAGGAATCAGCAAAGTTAATAACTGTATCCAAACCGTCAGTGGTGACTGGAAGACGCCGTATGCGATCTATCCAGGGGATTATAATGGAGATGGTCATGCAGACTTATATTTAGTGGGCAATTCGGCTAGTCATTTCTGTGCAGGACCAGGAATCAGCAAAGTTAATAACTGTATCCAAACCGTCAGTGGTGACTGGAAGACGCCGTATGCGATCTATCCAGGGGATTATAATGGAGATGGTCATGCAGACTTATATTTAGTGGGCAATTCGGCTAGTCATTTCTGTGCAGGACCAGGAATCAGCAAAGTTAATAACTGTATCCAAACCGTCAGTGGTGACTGGAAGACGCCGTATGCGATCTATCCAGGGGATTATAATGGAGATGGTCATGCAGACTTATATTTA
>MGXL01000021.1:942-1313 GCA_001801365.1 Gammaproteobacteria bacterium RBG_16_57_12
GTGCTATAAAGAATGACATAATAACTGCGGTCACTAACGGTCTGGGTGTTAAATTACTAATCAATTATAAACCTCTTACCGATAGCTCTATCTACACCAAATGCAATTTATCGACAATCTGTCAACCGGGTGGTTATCCCAATATTGACTACCAAGGCCCAATGTATGTCGTCGAGTCAGTGACAACGGACAACGGTGTCGGCGGCACTCAGGTTGCAAATTACCGCTACGAAGGTGCAAAAATCCATCTGCAAGGCCGTGGCTTCCTGGGATTTGCAAAGCAAATCATTACCAGCCGTGTCAACGGGCAGGCGATAAGCATTATCAGCAATACCTATCGGCAGGATTATCCCTATATCGGCCTGGCTTCA
>MGXL01000021.1:1458-2344 GCA_001801365.1 Gammaproteobacteria bacterium RBG_16_57_12
ATACGAATCTCGGCTTATGGTGATCCTGAGGAAGTCGTTTCGGTCACCCAAAATCCATTAGGCTCAGACCGCGCTAAAACCACCACTGTAAACAGCTACGCAGGGTCCAATGCCTATGGTGATTGGCTGCCTGGCAGACTCCTGCGTTCGGCGGTGACCTTCGATGACTATATAAATATTCCACAAGCACGCGTTACGGCCTTTGATTATTACACCGGCACCGGGCTGTTGAAGTCGCAGATTGTGGAACCGGATATCGCCAGTGATGTCGACAGCCTTTATCTGAAGACCGACTACACCTATGACAGTTATGGCAATCAGGCCACAGTCACGGTGAGCGGGGCGGCCAGCGCCAAGTACCCGATAACGGCCCGCACCGTTACGACCAGTTACAACTATACTAATCCGGCGTTTCCGCGCGTCACCATCACCAATGCGCTGGGCGAGAGTGAAACGCGAATCTATGACGCCCGGTTCGGCGTGATGACATCCCTAACCGGCCCGAATAATCTCACCACCAGCTGGAGCTATGATTCCTTCGGCCGGAATATTCTGGAAACCCGCGCCGACGGCAACACCTCATCGGTTGGATACTATTGGTGCGATGCGGGTTGTGCGGCCAATGAGGCATTCTATCGAACCAGCACCACCAGCGGCGCGGCGCCCGTAACCAGCTACTTTGACAAACTGGGACGTGAAGTCCGGTCGAAGACCATCGGCTTCAACAGCACCGCGATTGAAAAGGCAACGGTTTATAATGCAATTGGAAAAATTGCCAAGGTTTCGCGCAACTACATCGCCGGCACCAGCCCAAGCTATTGGACCACGTTCACCTATGATGATCTTGGGCGCGCCAAGTCAAGTACCGCACCCGACGGCACGGTGA
>MGXL01000021.1:2396-8977 GCA_001801365.1 Gammaproteobacteria bacterium RBG_16_57_12
AGAATGGTACAAGCACCCTTACAGACACCCAGCAGAAGAATGTGCGGGGTAACCTGGTCAAGGTAATCGACCCGGCAAACAACGCTACCAGTTATACCTACGACGCAGGCGGCAACCTGAAAAAAGTGACGGATGCGCAGGGCAATATCGTCAGCATCGCCTATGACAAACTGGGCCGCAAAAAATCCATGGATGATCCGGATATGGGTGCTTGGCAATATGAATACGATGCGCTGGGCAATCTGCGCAAGCAAATCGATGCCAAGGGGCAGGTATCCACCACCACCTACGATGCGCTCAACCGCCTGGTCAGCCGCTACGACCAGGCGGCAAATATAACCAGTACCTGGGCCTATTATACCCAAGCCGATGCCCTGGCAGGCCGCAGTATTGGCATGCTGAAGAAAGTCGCGAGCACCAAGGATGGCTATCAACAAACATTCACCTATGATACATTCGGGCGCCCAGATAAAGTAATCCATTCCTTTAATGCCAAGACATATACCGTCAATACAACCTATGACAGCTATGGACGTGCCGATACCATCACCTACCCGGCATCGGGCACCCAAGGTCAGCTCAAGGTTAAAAATGTCTATGACAACAACGGCTATCTGAATCAGGTCGTGGATGGCAATAATACAGCCACCAGTTACTGGAGGGCGGTGGCTGCCAATGAAGACGCCCAGATAACCTGGGAAACGCTGGGCAATGGGTTAGTGACCTTGCGGCAGTTCGATGCCGCCTCCGGAGCAATTCAATCCATCAGTACCGGCAACTCCAACTCAATCCAGAGCCTGAGTTATATCTTCGACTCTCTTGGCAATCTCGAAGCAAGAACCGACAACCTGCAAATGTACGGCCCGGCAGCTGGCCTGACCGAATCATTTGGCTATGACAACCTGAACCGTGTAACCACTGTAAAGAGGAATGGCCAGGTCGCCAAATCCTATAGCTATGACAGTATAGGAAACATCCAGAGCAGTAGTGATCTGGGTGCCTATACCTACGGCGCGGGGAGCGCAGGGCCGCATGCAGTCACCAGCGTTCAAGGCGGAAACCTGCTTTACGATGCCAACGGCAATATGACCTCCGGCAGAGGCAGGACCATTGCCTATACCTCATTCAATATGCCGAGCAGCATCACAAAAACGGGGGCTTCTGTTGCCTACAGTTACGGACCAGATACCGCGCGCTATAAAAAAATAGCCACTTCTGGAGGTAGTGCCACAACCACCTACTTTGTAGGAGGACTGCGCGAAGATGTCCTCAAACCAACCGGGGTTACGGAATATATAAATTACATTTACGCAGGTGGAAAAATAGTGGCCATGGATATCCGACGCAGCAACGGCACCAAGGAGACAAACTATCTTCACACCGATCACCTGGGCTCGACCGATGTCATTACCGACCAAACCGGGCGAGTAAAACAACGTTTTGCCTACGATCCATTTGGCAAACGCAGGAATGCCGGCTGGAATGATGGGATTCTAGCTTCGCTAATCTCCAGCGTTACCAGCAAGGGCTTTACCGGTCATGAAATGATCGATGATGTTGGCCTGATACACATGAATGGCCGCGTGTATGATCCCGAACTGGCCCGTTTCATCAGCGCCGATCCGGTTGTGCAGTTTGCCGCCAGTACCCAAGGGTTCAATCGATATTCGTATGTGGATAATAATCCGTTGTCACGGGTGGATCCGACGGGGTTTTTTAGTTTTGGGCTTACACTGCTATGTGGATCGTGCGGTGTTTTTGCAGATGACGATAATCAAGTAGGTGAATACATAGAAGATGTAGTTGAAAGCGGGGTGGAGCACCTGTTGGATTCCTATCTGAGTATGAATGACCATATGCCAGTTAACAATCAGATCAATGAAGCATTAATGCGCAGTGAAAACTTGCGAATGCTTGGCTCTATCGCTGCGGGTGTGGCAGATGGCCTTGGATGCGCGGGCTTTTGCTCGGCTGGATATAACGCACATTTGACAGCGTTGATGGGGGGGAGTCCGACAGATGTATTTAAGGCGGGTGGATCTGCATATTTAACCTATCAAGCATTTAATGCTATTGATACAAATACATATGTTGGATTAACTTCTGCAGGTAACCCGACATTAGCAAATGTCTTTGCACAAGCGGTCACAGGCGGAATCATTAGTGATTTGCAAGGTGGTAACTTTGCTGATGGGTTAAAGTATTCAGGAATTGCTGCTGGTATGAGTTATGCGTTTTTTAAAATAACACAGGCTGCTGAAAATACCGGTTTAGTGGGCAAGGCAGAGGGTGGGATTTCTCTTGGTGAACATCCTTTTGCAACTAATTCGCCTATCACTACCATTGATCCAGTGACTGGTGAATGGGTAGCACTAAAGGAAACGTATGGGCTAGCAGTGTTAAGTTACGATCATGCTAATTTTGGTGTCGCTGATAATATGTGGCATTTTGCTGGAGAAGTTAATTTACAGAAAATTCCAAGAGTTGTTCCTTTTTCGCACGAAATTTCTATTATCCACGATATTTTCCAAATTTCTGCCCAAAATGTTGGTGGAAGCATGTTACGCACCGCTGTAAATCTACCTGGCATGCCAATCGCTAGTGCTATCGTAGTTAGTGGATATATGCGCGGCTCAACAGCTGTTTATTTAGCAAACAGATAGTATGGTTATATGTGACCATGTATAAATACAAAAATAGCTTTATATGGATGCTACCTCTAATATTTGGCTTATTGTTAGCAGGTTGTAGCACTTTAACAAGTTTTTACGAAGAGCCTGTAAGCATTGATAATGGAAAACCATTTGGTGATTGTGAGACTATACCGAGAATATATAGTGGCGTAGCACTGTATACATGTGTAGTTATTATTGGTGACTGGGAGGATAGCGGTGAAATTGTTGGAATTCTGCTTTATGACCTTCCATTTAGCATTGCCGCAGATACTGTATTATTACCTTACACAGTATATCTGCAAATACGATATGGCAATAATAAGGGATATCCGCGAAGCAAGCATAGCCCGGATGGAATGAAATGAAATCCGGGGTTGCTGTGTCAGCTGAATACGGTCGTTTAGTTGGACGCTGATGTTGTGGTGGCTATTTCCCGGAAACCAATACTGGCACAACTCGCTGGACGAGGACAGCCCTGGGTAAGAAGCTAAACCCCCAGTCCCGCGCCCTCGCGCGCCGCCTTCAGCGCAGCGCCGATCAGGCCCACATGCGGATTCATCACCACCTTCACCGGCATGGCCGAGGTCAGACCCGACATCGGTGACTTGTGATTGAAGGCGCGGATGAAGGTGCCGTCCCTGAGCCTGTCGATGAGCTTCGGCGCAATGCCGCCGGCGATGTACACCCCGCCGCTGGCCAGCACCGTCAGGGCCAGATTGCCGGCCTGCGCGCCGTAGATCTCCAGGAACAGTTCCAGGGTCTGCTCCGCGATGGGCTCATTGCCCTGCAGGGCATGCTGGCTGATGCAGGCCGCCGGATCGTCGGCACTTTGCAGCGCCGCAGCAAATGCCGCGCTGGGCCTCAACGGGCCGGCGGCGCACAGGAATTCATGGATACGCACCAGCCCCGGGCCCGAGACGATGCACTCATAGCTGACCCGCTCCATACGCTGCGCAAGGTGCTGCAACAGGTCCATTTGCCGCGAGGTGGTCGGGGCAAAATCCACATGCCCGCCTTCCGAGGGCAATACCTCATAATGATTGTCCATCCACAGCATCAGCCCCTCCCCCAGGCCGGTGCCGGCGCCGATCAGGGCGCGCGGTCCACGGGGCCGGGGCTGTCCGGATTGCAGGGTGACAAAATCGGTTTCCCGCAGACCGCCGATGCCATAACCGATGGCCTGAAAATCGTTGATCAGGCTCACGTGCGGCAGCCGGTATTTTGACATGAGCTGGCGGGCATCGATCGTCCAGGGCAGGTTGGTGATCCTGGCCTGCGCATTGACGACCGGCCCGGCCACGCCCAGACAGGCGGACTCGATCATGCCGGGACTCTGTTGCTGGGCATGGTCGAGAAACTCGGCCAGCAATGCTGAAAAATCGCCGTAGGACTGGCTGTCGAAGCGCTGCTCCCAGACCTGGCGGCAGCCCAGCGGATCGACATCGACAACCTGTAACAGGGTCTTGGTGCCGCCGATATCGCCTGCCAATACCCTCATGAACGCTCCTTCGCCGGCAAACTGGACGCCGCCTCCTCATCCAACAGCCACAGCAGGCGGCCCTGCGGCCGGATAGCCTGCACCGGGAAATGGGCCGCACGGTCGCCGTTGAAGACCTGGCGCAGGGTCTGCGCCTTGCCGGGGCCGGTCACCGTGATAATCACCTCCCGGGCCCGATTGATCACCGGATAGGTGAGGGTGATGCGCCAGGCGGAAAATTTTTCCACATAAACCGCGGCCACCCCCCGGCGCTGTTCGGTCAGCGCCGGGGTCCCGGGAAATAACGAGGCGGTATGCCCGTCATCGCCCATGCCCAGCAGCACCAGATCGAAACAGGGCCAGCCCTCGTGATGAGGCATGTGTTGCGTCAACAGTTGCGCGTAATGTTCCGCCGCGGCGTTCACATCCACCGCTTCGCCATGGATACGGTGGATATTTGGCGCCGGAATGGGCACGTGCTGCAGCAGCGCCTCCCAAGCCAGGCGGTAATTGCTGTCGGCATGATCCGGCGCCACACAGCGTTCATCGCCGAAATAGATTTGCACCTGCTGCCAGGCGATGCTTTCCCGGTAAGGCGCCGCGGCCAGCAGTTGATACATCCGCCGCGGTGTGCTGCCCCCGGCCAGCGCCACATGAAAGACGCCACGCGCCGCGATGGCAGCCGCAGCGCAGCGGGCAAACTGCCGGGCGGCGGCCTGCGCGACCGCTTCGGCATCGGTGTAAATCTCCTTCTGACACGGCATGTACATCTTTCTCCCGGGTAATTTACCTAACATACCGAATCCATCACCACACATCCAGCGCCAGTCGCGTGATTCGTGATTCGCCTGGCTGCAATACTTGTAATAAACTTTGCTCATGATGCATTTTTTCATGACACCATGAACCATCCTTACACCCTGAATTACGGCCTCATCACCAATCTGTGCGCCGTGCTGCTGATTGTGGCCGGGTTCGTGTCGCCCTACGGCTCGCAACTCTTGCTCAATACCGGCTATTTCGCCCTGTCCGGCGCGCTCACCAACTGGCTGGCGGTGTACATGCTGTTTGAAAAAGTGCCGGGCTTGTACGGCTCGGGGGTAATCCCCACCCGCTTCGAGGAGTTCAAGGCTTCCATCAAAGACCTCATCATGACGCAGTTCTTTACTCCGCAAATCATCGACCGCTTCATTGCGCAGGAGGAGGAATCCAGCGCTCGTTTGCTGAATATCGACCCGATCCTCAACAGCATCGATTATGACAAGTTGTACCAGAGCCTGGTCGATTCTGTCATGGCCTCCTCCTTCGGCAGCATGCTCGGGCTGCTGGGTGGCGCCAAGACCCTGGAATCATTACGCCAGCCCTTTACCGAAAATCTGCGCCGCCGTCTGGAAGAAATGACCCGCAGCGATACCTTCACCCAGGCGCTCAAGGCCAGCATCAATACCAAACGCCTGGCCGGGGATATGATTTTCACCGTCGAGGATATTATCGACCGCCGCCTGGCGGAGCTGACCCCCCAGATGGTCAAGGAAATCGTCCAGCAGGTCATACAACAACACCTCGGCTGGCTGGTGGTCTGGGGCGGTGTCTTCGGCGGGTTGATCGGTTTGCTGGTAAGTCTGATACCATAAGCCCATGCGCACCTATATCATCCTGGTCGCCCTGGTGGCCCTGTACCTGCTGATCCGCCTGTTCCTGCGTACCCCGCCGGAAAAGCTGGCGCGGCTGCTGCGTCAGCTGCCGCTGATCGCGGCGGGCCTTCTGCTGGTGGTGCTCGCCACGATCAAAAAATTACCCTGGCTGTTCGCCATCATCGGAGCGGCGCTGCCCATCGTGCAGCGCTGGCTGATACTCAGGCGTGTCGGCAAGGAGGACAAGACCGGGGCCACCCACTCTCCCCCGCCCCCCAAGGCCTCCATGACCCGGGACGAGGCCTATGCGATACTCGGCCTGCAACCGGGCGCCAGCGAGGCCGAGATTATTCAGGCCCATCGCCAGCTGATCCAGAAGCTCCATCCCGACCGCGGCGGCTCTGACCTGCTGGCCAGCCAGATCAATCAGGCCAAGGATATTTTGCTGGGGCCTTAACAGCTATCTAAGCCAGCCAATCTCCTGAGCCGTTTTATCACCGACCACAGCCAGCTTCAGACTGGCCGGCATCTCGGCCTCCTGCTCGGAGAGCGCGATCCTGCCTCCCATGATTTCCGCCGATTGCTGCGGATAACGCGGTTGCCGATGGGGTTCGCCATAACCCTCCGGGAACAGCGGCCGCCCGGTTTGCAGGTCGTATTTATCCGTGGCGCCCAGGGTGTGCAGCAGCTCATGGGCAATGATGACATTATTGCGGCTTGCCATACGCTCGCCGGCAAAGGCGTTTACCACGCTGACCATGCCCTTCTCCAGACCTGTGGAATGCCCTAAAGGTC
>MGXL01000021.1:9005-9978 GCA_001801365.1 Gammaproteobacteria bacterium RBG_16_57_12
CCCGGATATTCGGCGATGGTCCCTGGTATTCATCCCGGCTATTGGCCCAGAAGCGCAGTTTGAGGCTCCACCACATCACCTGAAACATATTGCGGTCATCCGGCAATGGCGGCGGCAGCTCATGCACCTCGGGGCCCAGGGCAATATCGACCGGATCGGTTATCGTCGCGCCATAGCGGTGCGCCTCCGCCCGGATAAAATCATCCACCGCGACAAAGTCGTCTTTTGTTAATGTATCGAGATAGTCGCGCACCCCGGTGCTGCCATCCACGTTGATCGGGTAGATGACAATGCGCAGGGTCTGCTGCCAATCGGTACTGCGCCATTTCACCAGCCAGGCATCCAGCGCCACCAGGCTCAGTACCAGCAGCAGGAGAACGATTCTGAATTTTCTGAAACTGAACCCGGAGGAGCGTGACGGCCTCGCCAGCCGGGCGGGTCCCGGCTGATCGGAGGTATTCGCGTGATATTTATGAAAGACGACCCCGCAACGCGGACATCGCCCGTCCGGAGTCGGATCATCCGGGAGACGCGCATAGTGACATTTGGGGCAGGGCAGCGTGGGCGGCTCGTGAGTGTTCATCGGCATACTATCGTTATATTTGTGGCATTCTCCCATGCTGAATATATCAGCACGGTACCCCGGCGTTCACATTGCCAATAGCCCATTTATTTGCTTAGATTGTTATACGTCAAAGAGGGTGGACTTGGACATGTATCGGCATGGATTATCAATTCTTGTCTGCAGCGGCCTGCTGTGGGGCTGCTCCACAGTACCCCAGGCGCGGATCACACATATCCACGACCGGGCAGTGGAATATTCCCTCCAGGGCCAGGGATCGCCGGTGGTGGTGTTCGAGGCGGGGCTGGGCGCCGGCCTCGACACCTGGAAAGACATCCTTCCGGCTATCACCCGCCAGGCAACCACCCTCAGCTATAGCCGCTCCGGCTACGGTAACAGTGATGCCGGGCC
>MGXL01000021.1:10088-10404 GCA_001801365.1 Gammaproteobacteria bacterium RBG_16_57_12
ATATGCCAGGCAATACCCGCAGGACGTGGCCGGGCTGGTCCTAGTGGACTCTTCCCACCCGGATCAATACGGCGATCTACGCGCGCAGACCGATTCCACCCGTCTGCTCTGGAACGGCATCATACGCAACACCACCGCGACCGGGATGAACGCCCTGCGCGCCGAGTATGCCGCCATCCCCCAAACCATCGGTCAATTCAACCTGGCCGGCGATTTTCCCCCCATCCCGCTGACCGTGCTCACCGCGACCAACAAACCGATACGGCTTTATGGTCACACGCAGAGAACCTGGCTCGACCTGCAAATGGATATGGCC
>MGXL01000021.1:10411-11872 GCA_001801365.1 Gammaproteobacteria bacterium RBG_16_57_12
CCCCGCACGGCAGACATATCATCGCCGCCCAAAGCCGCCATAACATCCACCTTGAACAACCCGAACTGGTGATCGAGGCCATCAGGGAAATTGCCCGTCTGCCCCAAAAGCAACAAGGGCCGATATCCGGAAATATCAGCCCTTGATAAGAGAGTTTTTTTTGGTGCCGACGGAGGGACTTGAACCCCCAACCTACTGATTACAAGTCAGTTGCACTGCCAATTGTGCTACGTCGGCGCAAAGGTGGCGCCATTTTAATTAAACAGGGAATGAAAGGCAAACCAGGCTCAGGACCACCAGCTAGGTACACGGCCGTTCCCGATAGGGCAGATCATGGAAATTCAGCAACAGATTCACCAGCACTTCATCCGACACGCGCTGCTGTTCATCGGCCACATCCAACCAGTATTCCTTGGAGATGGTGTACTGCGGTTCGGAGATGGCATTGAGCCCCAGCAGTGACTTGACCTTCGCCATACGCTGTTTGGCGTTTTCCTGATCCCGGTACCGGCCCACGACGATCCCGTTGATCCGATCTCCCTTATCAATAACATAGCTGTCAGAATCAACATACTTCTGCAGGGTCTGCATTAACCCGTCAGCCGCCACACGACTGGACAGTGGCGGCAGATAGACCAGATAGGAATTGATCACCCGGCTGATTTCCTTCTCTTGCTGGCGGGCAGGAACGCCATGATGTTTCAACCATTCGGCGGCGGACAGCATCTCCTTGGCGGGCGTGTTGAATATCCCGATGGTGTAGCATTTACCGATTACGGCTGGTGTTGGCTCGGGTTGTTTAATGATCTGCTGACCGGGGACCTCCTCCAGAAGCTTCAATGTATCAGCGCCTGGTGACTGATCTGATGGAACGGCCGCGTTTTCCGCAAGCGGTGCGTCGTTCTCCGCTGTCAGATGCTGGTATCCTTTCCAGGCGAAGAACAAGACATTTAATGCGACGATCGCAATCAACAGACGCTTCATAGCTTGCCAGCAGCCACCCGTGCCAGTCCCTGCAACACCAGATCCGGCTCGTAGATACACGCATGCGCCAGCAACGGTTTCACTTCCGGTGCATTGCCGCCGGTCAATACACAAGTCAACTCCATGTTCATGGCCTCTGAAACATCGCTAATTACCCGGTCAATCACCGCCACCGCCGCGTAAAGCGTGCCGCCAAAAACGGCTGCGCCGGTATCCCGCGCCAACAGCGATACTTTACTCATGGCATTTTCACTCGATCGGACTCCTTTGGTGCCGGACGCCAGGGAGTTACGCATCATTTGGATACCCGGCACGATTAATCCGCCCAGATGCTCACCCTGCCCGGACAATACATCGATGGTGATGGCCGTACCGCAGTCGACGATACAGGCCGCCACTTCAATCCGCTGCCGGACTGCGATCAACGCCGCCCAGCGATCGGCACCCAGGCGATCGGGATGCACATAGGCATTTCTT
>MGXL01000021.1:11931-12095 GCA_001801365.1 Gammaproteobacteria bacterium RBG_16_57_12
TCCGTAAGCAATGCGGCGATCTTTTCCCCGGCGACATTGGAAACTATCACCCGATCCGGCTTGGAGATGTGGCCGGTGATTTCCTGCAAGGT
Organism: Gammaproteobacteria bacterium RBG_16_57_12; assembly: GCA_001801365.1. Classification (GTDB taxonomy): domain Bacteria; phylum Pseudomonadota; class Gammaproteobacteria; order RBG-16-57-12; family RBG-16-57-12; genus RBG-16-57-12. Next base: position 12,024 of record MGXL01000021.1, read on the forward strand.
CTGCGAAAAATTGCCGGACTGATAGGACAAGGCGGTAGAAGGTGCCAGCGCACCGTGCTGGCTGCTGGCCCA
>MGXL01000022.1:0-3740 GCA_001801365.1 Gammaproteobacteria bacterium RBG_16_57_12
GTCGTTCGGTGCTTCCATTGCGTTGACCACGCTGAGAATTGTGAGTACAACACCGATAGCCAGTGGGATAGCCAAAAGAAAATTTTTTAAGAAGAGTTTCATTAGTACCTCTCGCTCTGCAAATCCTGGACATCTGACTCAACGCTTTCAATGCGGCTTTCATGGTCACTGACGGTGTCAGCAACGTCACTCACTATGCCCTCTATTTCCGAAAGACGGTCAAAGGCATGCACGATCTTGTACAGACCGGCGGTTGCAAGGACTAGCGCCATAACGACCGAAACGGCGAACTTTTCGGGCTTGGCGGTGATGAGTCGGACGTTCATATGCCTAACGAGGATGTAGAAAAAGTGTTTGTGACAATTTCACGAGAAATTCGGCCTCCTCAGTTGCCCTAGGAGCGACGATCTCCTGTCGAGGAATACCAAAAGGACCCCCTAACTCGGCCATTTTTGCTACCTCCCGGGCTTTTTCTACAGCCTCAACTAGATTTAGAAAACAAATTCATAGTGAGGCAATATCGCCTATATATGATTTGGTTGTCAATAAATACATAAAGCCATAATTATTTCATCCGTTTAGCGCTCTTTCATTGCTGGACTTTTGCATTAGGGCAACCTAAAATTTTGCGGATGGAAACTAATGTTGTTTCTCAGGATTCTCCCAGGCTGCTCGACCGGATGCGCGCCGAAATTCGTGTGCGCCATTTTGTTCTTTGGCGTGTCCATTTGGGATGGGAAGTGAAGGTCCATGCCGGGGAGTCGGGGCGGGATTCTCTATGCCCCTCTAAAGATCGCGAGCTGGCGCTCGCTCCCACAACTCCAGCTCCCACAGATCCCACAACTCCGGCAGGCTGCTACGGTTCCTGCGGGGGCGGGGGTGGTGGAGGCATGTCTTTGTCCCGCTGTTGCAGCCGCATCAAGGCCATTACCGGGCCGGACAGGGCGTAGCAGAAAAACACTATGAATAACACCAGGGGTGGATCGGCGGCAATCGCCACAAAGATCAGCACGACCATCGGGATGATGACAAAGGGCACCTTTCCCTTGAGGTCGATATCCTTGAAGCTGCGATAGAAAATATTACTGACCATCAGCAGGCCGGCGCCCACCGTCATGATAAAGGCGCCATACACCATATCGCGGCCGGTCAGGTCATTGTCATGGGCAACCCATACCATGCCCGCGATCAGGGCCGCGGCGGAAGGGCTGGCCAGGCCCTTGAAATAGCGCTTGTCCATTACCGTCGACTGGACATTGAAGCGCGCCAGGCGCAAGGCCGCGCCCGCGGTGTAAATGAAGGATGCCAGCCAGCCCAGCTTACCCAGCGAGGATAAGGCCCAGACATAGGAGACCAGCGCGGGCGCCAGCCCGAAAGACACCATGTCCGCCAGGCTGTCGTACTGCGCGCCGAAGTCGCTCTGGGTGTTGGTCAGGCGGGCAATCCGGCCATCCAGGCCGTCCATGACCATGGCGATGAAAATCGCGACGGCCGCCGCTTCGTAGCGATCATTCATCGCCGCCACAATGGCATAGAACCCGGCGAACAGGCAGCCGGTGGTGAACAGGTTGGGCAGCAGGTAAATGCCTTTATGCCGCTTCACCTCGGCCGGTTCGATGGGATCTCCCTGCATGTCTGGCTCAGTTCTTGGACTTGTCGACGATCTTGTTGATCCACGGCATCATGCTGCGCAGACGCTCACCCACCTGCTCGATCGGATGCGCGGCATTGAGGCGGCGCATGGCGGTCATCACCGGATAATTGGTCTGACCTTCCAGGATGAAGCGCTTGGCATAGTCGCCGGTCTGGATGTTGTGCAGCGCCTCCTTCATGGCCTTGCGGCTTTCGGCATTGATGACCTTGACGCCGGTGACGTATTCACCGAACTCGGCATTGTTGGAAATGGAGTAATTCATGTTGGCGATGCCGCCTTCGTACATCAGGTCGACGATCAGCTTGAGCTCATGCAGACACTCGAAATAGGCCATTTCCGGGGAATAACCAGCTTCCACCAGCGTTTCGAAACCGGCCTTGACCAGCTCCACGGCGCCGCCGCACAGCACGGCCTGCTCACCGAACAGGTCGGTCTCGGTTTCATCCTTGAACGTGGTTTCGATAATGCCGGTGCGGCCGCCGCCGATGGCCGAGGCATAAGACAGCGCGATATCTTTAGCCTTGCCGGAGGCGTCCTGGAAGATGGCGATCAGATCGGGTATGCCGCCGCCCTTGACGAACTCATTGCGCACGGTATGCCCCGGCGCCTTGGGGGCGATCATGATGACATCCAGGTCGGCGCGCGGCACGATCTGGTTGTAATGGATGCTGAAGCCGTGCGCGAAGGCCAGGATCGCGCCTTTTTTCAGGTTGGGCTCGATTTCCTTCTTGTACAGGGTGGACTGGAATTCATCCGGGGTCAGAATCATCACCAGGTCGGCGCTTTTGACCGCCTGCTCAACCGGCGCTACCGTCAGACCGGCGTTCTTTGCCTTCACGACGGAGGCGGAACCTTCGCGCAGGCCCACCACCACGTCCACGCCGGAGTCCTTCAGGTTGTTGGCATGGGCGTGCCCCTGAGAACCGTAACCGATGACCGCGACCTTCTTTCCCTTGATCAGTGACAGATTGCAATCTTTGTCGTAATAGAGTTTCAATGACATTGAAGTTATTCCTTCTTGGATTTTTAAAAATGATGGCAAGACTAGATGTGCAGGCTCTTCGAGCCGCGCGAAATTCCCGACACCCCGGAGCGCACCGTTTCCAGAATATCCTCGCTGCGCAGGGCCTTGATGAAGGCATCCAGCTTCTCACCGTCGCCGGTCAGCTCGATGATGTAACTGGCATCGGTGACGTCGATGATGCGGCCGCGAAAGATATCGGCCAGCAGTTTGATCTCTTCGCGCGCCGCGCCGACCGCCTTGACCTTGATCATCATCATTTCCCGCTCGATGTGCGGGCCCTCGGTCAGCTCGATCAGCTTCACCACATCGATGAGTTTGTTCAACTGCTTGACGATCTGTTCGAGGATTTCATCCGAACCGCGCGTCACCAGGGTCATCCGCGACAGGGAGGGGTCCTCGGTCGGCGCCACGGTCAACGATTCGATATTATAGCCGCGCGCGGAAAACAGACCCGCCACCCGCGACAAGGCGCCCGCTTCGTTCTCCAGCAAAATTGAGATAATATGCCGCATAGCCTTACACCAGAATCATTTCATTCAGCCCGGCGCCGGCCGGGATCATCGGATAGACATTTTCCGTCTGATCGGTGATGAAGTCCATGAACACCAGGCGATTCTTTAGCTTGAGAGCTTCTTTCAACGCCCCTTCTACATCGCCGCGCTTGTCGATCTGCATGCCGACATGACCATAACTCTCGGCCAGCTTCACGAAATCCGGCAGGGCATCCATGTAGGACATGGCGTAGCGGTTCTGGTAAAAGAACTCCTGCCACTGCCGCACCATACCCAGATAACGATTGTTCAGGCAGATAATCTTGATGGGTAGCTTGTACTGCAGGCAGGTGGACAGCTCCTGGATATTCATCTGGATGCTGCCCTCGCCGGTGATGCAGGCCACCGTCGCCTTGGGATGGGCGAACTGCACACCCATTGCCGCCGGCAGGCCGAAGCCCATTGTACCCAGCCCGCCGGAGTTGATCCAGCGGCGCGGCTTGTCGAAGCTATAATATTGCGCCGCCCACATCTGGTGCTGTCCGACATCCGAGGTGACAAAGGCATCGCC
>MGXL01000022.1:3748-5930 GCA_001801365.1 Gammaproteobacteria bacterium RBG_16_57_12
GCCGATGCAAGGTCTCGATCACGTATTGCGGCTTGATCACGCTGCCGTCATCGGCATACTTGAGGCACTGCACGGCGCGCCATTCCTCGATCTGCTTCCACCAGGCCTTGATGGCCTCCTTGTTGGGCTTGAGCTTTTTATCCTTCAGATGCTTGATCATCTCCCTGAGCACCGTGCCAACACTGCCGACGATGGGCACATCCACCCGCACGTTCTTGGAGATGGAGGAAGGATCGATATCCACATGGATGATCTTCGCGTCAGGACAGAATTTTTTCACATTGCCGGTGACCCGGTCATCGAAGCGGGCGCCGATGGCGATCAGCACATCACAGTTATGCATGGCCATGTTGGCCTCATAAGTGCCATGCATGCCCAGCATGCCGAGGAACTGCCGGTCGCTGGCCGGGTAACCGCCCAGACCCATCAGGGTATTGGTGATCGGGTATCCCAGCAGTTGGGTCAGCTCGGTCAGCACCGGCGCCGCATTGTCCAGAATGACGCCGCCGCCGGTGTAGATCATCGGACGCCTGGCGGAGCACATCAGCTCCACGGCCCGCTTGATCTGGCCGGGATGACCTTTGACCACGGGATTATAGGAGCGCATGGTGATCGTGTCGGGATACTCGAATTTAGTCTTGGCGCTAGTCACATCCTTGGGGATATCCACCACCACCGGGCCGGGGCGCCCGGTGGTGGCGATATAAAAGGCCTTTTTGATGGTGATGGCCAGGTCCCTGACATCCTTGACCAGGAAATTGTGTTTGACGCAGGGACGGGTGATCCCCACCGAATCGACTTCCTGGAAGGCATCGTTGCCGATCAGGCTGGTGGGCACCTGGCCGGTCAGCACCACCAGAGGGATGGAGTCCATATAGGCGGTGGCGATACCGGTCACGGCATTGGTGGCGCCCGGACCCGAGGTCACCAAGGCGACTCCCGGCTTGCCGGTGGAGCGGGCATAACCATCGGCGGCATGAACCGCCGCCTGTTCGTGCCGCACCAGGATGTGCTGAACATCGTCCTGCTGGTAAAGTGCATCATAGATGTACAGGACCGCCCCGCCCGGATAACCAAACAGGTGTTCGACGCCTTCTTCCTTAAGGCTGCGGACGACGATCTCGGCGCCGGTCAACTCCACACATACCCCCTTTGATTCAACCGCATCATTCGCGGCCAGCTTTACAACAGCGTAAAAATATCGATTATATTGCAGCCATAGGGCAAAAACAAAAAAACCTCAAATTACACAACCAGTAAGAGCTTGGCAGTCTGGTCCGCGTATTTCACCAAGGATCCCGGATGCTGGCAGGCACGGCGGGGCACCGCGAAACAAATATCCCGTAAATCTGTTAACATTACCGGTTTTATGACATCATGCGCCCGTATCGCGGTCGACCACGACATAGAGCAGAAGATTTTTCGCCAGCATGCCTTTGAGAAAAAAAATCATCGTTGAAGGTGTCACCAAGGAAGGCCGCACCTTTCGCCCCAGCGACTGGGCGGAGCGCATGAGCGGCGCCCTGTCCCGATTCGGCTACGATCACCGCATCCACTACTCGCCGCTGCTGTACCCCACCACCATCAACGGCATCAAGTGCATCACGGTCGACCTGCAACTGCGCGAGACCAATCCCGAGGTGTACAAATACATCATGTCCTTCGCCGAAACGAACCATCTGAATACCTACGAAATCGAAGAGAACGAAGGCGCGCCTGCCCTTTAGGCAATTGCTCTATTGATTGACCTTGCGCCTGAATAGATCATTGCGCCGACTCACCAGCCGGTCGAGAAACAGCAGTCCATCCAGATGATCGATCTCGTGCTGCACGGCACGCGCCTCGAAACCTTCACTGCGATATTGTTTGAGCTCGCCGTGTTCGTCATGGGCCTGGAAGGTGATGACCTCGGCGCGTATCACGTTGCCGGTGTAGTCCGGCACGGACAGACAGCCTTCCCGGCCGACCTTCATGCCATCCCAGGTCAAAATCTCGGGGTTGATCAGCACCAGCCGGCCATTATGTTTGAGCTTGGGCTTGCCCGAGACATCGACGATGACGATGCGCTGAAAGCATCCCACCTGCGGCGCGGCGATGCCCACGCAGCCGGGACCGGCCAGCCGCGTCTCTTCCAGGGCGGCGACAAAATCAAGTAGCGCGGTATCAAAGCGCCCCACCGGCT
>MGXL01000022.1:5958-11279 GCA_001801365.1 Gammaproteobacteria bacterium RBG_16_57_12
ATAGGTGAGGATTTCCAGCGCTGCCATCGTCAGTGACGTCCCTGTTCAACCGATCAGGGTATCGATTGCTTCGATATGGGTGTGGATGCCCTGCCGGGAGATCACTTCCAGCGCGGAACGCAGGGCCTCGATGCCTTGCTGGGCCCGGCCTTCCATGGTCATGATGTAGATGGGCTTGTCGGCGCTGCCGCCGACATCCGAATCCAGATCCAGGATGTTCAGGCCGGCCTCCGCCAGGGCGCCGGTGACCTGCGCCACGATGCCGGCGCGATCGGCGCCATAGACGCTGATGCGCACATCCGGCACCAGATGTTCATGCAGGCGCGCCTCGATGGGGTTGATATGCGCCTGTAAGCCCAGGGACTCCACCTCGGTCCTGATCACCCCATCGAGGGCCTTGGCGCTGCCCGGGAACTTCACCATCAGCATAATGGTGAAATTGCCGCCCAGACGCATCATGGAGGCCTCGCCCAGATTGCAATCGGCCTGGTATAAGGCCGAGCTGATCCTGGCGACAATGCCCGGACGATCCTTGCCGACCAGGGTTAACATATACCAGTTGTTCATGCCATCCTCCTCCGTTCAACCCGCGCCATGCATGGTGCTGTGCGCGATATAGATCAACGAGACGCCGGCGATGATCAGGACGACTTGCTGCAGCGTCGCTTTCAGTTGGGTGCGTTTATGCAGGGTGGGGATCAGATCGGCCACGGCCACATAGATGAAACTCGCCGCCGCCACCGCCAGCACATACGGCAGCACATGCATGATGTCCTTCATGCTGTAGTAGGCCGCCACCCCGCCGATAATCGTCGTCAGGCTGGATAATATATTAAACAGGAATGCCCGCATGCGACTGAAGCCGCTGTGCAGCAGGATGATGAAATCGCCGACCTCCTGCGGTATCTCATGGGCGGCCACCGCGAGGCTGACCACCACCCCCAGGTGAAAATCGGTCAGGAAGGCGGCGGCGATCAACACCCCGTCCACCAGGTTGTGCATGGCATCGCCGATCAGCACCATCGTCCCCGAGGCATGGTGCCGGTGCTGATCCTCGGGCACATGCACCTCGCAGTATCCGGAATGGCAGTGACGCCAGATCACCAGCTTCTCCAGCAGGAAAAAAAACATCACGCCCAGCAGCACGGTCAGGGTGATCTCGTGCACATCGCCATCCCCATACGCCTCGATGGCGTGGGGCAACAGCGCCAGAAAGGCCGCGCCCAGCAAGGCGCCGGTGGCAAAGCTGATCAGATGCGGCATGGCCTGTACGCGCAGCGGTTCCCTGAGCAGCAAAAACAGCGAGGCGGCCAACACGCTCAAAATGCCGCCCAGGGTGCAGAAGACGATGATCCACAGCAAGGTCATGATGTCAGTTTCGCCAATTCATTATTCGAGCCGCGCATGATACTCCATCCGGCAGAGAGGTTCAGCCGGAAACTTTGCAACCCCTTATTCGGGCGCTATCCAGATCAGGCTGGCCATGCGTCCGGTATCGCCATCCCGGCGATAGGAATAAAAGCGTTGCGGGTCGCTCCAGGTGCACCAGCCGCCGCCGTAGATGCGCTTCACACCCTGCGCCTGCAGCCGCCGCCTGGCCAGGCGATACAGGTCCGCCCACCAATGACCCTGCCGGGCCGCGACAAAGGCATCGCCGCACCATGGGTCATGGGACAGAAAGGCCTCGCGTACCTCGGGGCCGACCTCAAAGGCCTGCGGGCCGATCGCCGGACCCAGCCAGGCCAGCACCTCGCCGCCGCGTACCGCCATGGCCTGCAGCGTGGCCTCCAGCACCCCATTGACCAGGCCGCGCCAGCCGACATGGGCCGCCGCGACCTGCCGGCCGTCGCGGGTGCAGAACAGGACCGGCAAGCAATCGGCGCTGAGCACCGCGCACACCACACCGGCTTCGGTGCTGGTGCTGGCATCCGCCTCGCAGAGCTCCCGTGTTGCGCACACCGTGGCATTACACACCTGCACACCGTGCACCTGCCGCAGCCATACGGGCGCGGCCGGCAGGCGCAGCAACTCCATCAATCGGGCCTGGTTTGCCGCCACCCGCGCCGGGTCATCCCCGACATGATCGGCCAGATTCAGGCTGTCAAAGGGCGGTTCGCTGACCCCGCCGAGGCGGGTGGTGGTGCAGGCGCGCACCCGCGGCGGCGCGGGCCAGTCGGGCGCAATCCAGTCATAAGGCAGATTCATTGCGGCTCATCATCCTGACTGGTCAGATCATCCTGTAATGCCTTCAGCAAACTACGCAGGTCGTCGGGCAGCGGGGCCTCCCATTGCAGGATTTCACCGTCCAGCGGATGCGCCAGCCCCAGGCGGGTGGCGTGCAGGGCCTGACGCCGGAATCCGCGCAGGGTCTCCCTGAGCGTCTCGCTGCAACCGGCGGGCAGCTTCAGGCGTCCGCCGTACACCACATCCCCCACCAGGGGAAAGCGGATATGCGCCATGTGCACACGGATCTGGTGCGTGCGGCCGGTCTCCAGCCACACCTTGATATGAGTATGACCACGGTAACGCTTGACCACCCGGTAATGACTGACCGCCGGCTTGCCATTGGGCGTCACCGCCATGCGCTTGCGGTCCACCGGGTGACGGCCTATCGGCGCCGTCACCGTCCCCCCTGCTGTCATCACCCCGGTAACCACGGCATCGTATTCGCGCAGGAAGGCACGCGCCTGCAACTGGGTGACCAGGGCGGTCTGCGCCGTCAGGGTCTTGGCAATCACCAGCAGCCCGGTGGTGTCCTTGTCCAGGCGATGCACGATGCCGGCACGGGGCACCTGTGCGAGTTGCGGGGCGTGGTGCAGCAGGGCGTTGAGCAGGGTGCCCTGCCAATTGCCGGTAGCCGGATGCACCACCATGCCCGCCGTTTTATTGATCACCAGCAGATCGGCATCTTCATAGACAATCGCCAGGGAAATCGCCTCCGGCTGCCACTCCACCTCCGCCTCCGGCATGGCCTCCAGCTCGAGGCGTGCTCCGGCGAACACCTTATCCTTGGATTGCAATAGTTGACCATCGACAGTCACCCGGCCCTCGCGCACCCAGTGCTGGAGCCGGGAACGGGAGTAGTCGCCAAACAAGGTGGCCAGCACCTGATCCAGCCGCTTGCCGGACAGCTCCTCGGGGACAATGGCTTGTAATCTGATGACGTGTGTCATGCTAGTGACATTCCTGAACTCATTTCTTATACGCGCAACCAGACTGACTGTGTATAATCGCAGAATACACCCGGCCAGCCCCACAAACACCAACCCTTCGGGCGGGCGGTACTGGCAGAACTACGGTTAAGCGATCTTATGCAATTATTTAAACTGGTATTCATATTTTTGTTGCCCATCCTATCGGCAGGCTGTGCCTCATTGCAAGACGAGCTCGAAAAGGAAAAGCGCTGGGAGGCCCATCAGTTCTATCAGGAAGGCAGAAAGGCCTTGCTCGCGCAGGATTATCTGACGGCAATTGAATATTTCGAGAAGCTCGAAACCCGCTTTCCCTTCGGTCAATATGCCCAGCAGGCCCAGCTCGCGGCGGCCTTCGCCTACTACAAAAACAGCAATCCGGATTCGGCCATCGCCACGGCCGACCGTTTCATCAAGCTCTATCCGACTCATTCCGACGTGGACTATGCCTATTACATCCGCGGCCTGGCCCATTTCTACAGCCGCGACAACTTTCTCGACGGGGTGTTCAATATCGATCCGGCGCGGCGCGACGCCGAATCGGTACAGCGTTCCTATCAGTATTTCGCCGAGCTGGTCAGGCGCTTCCCCGGCAGCAAATATGTGGAAGACGCCCGCCAGCGCATGATCTTTCTGCGCGAGAACATGGCGCGCAATGAGCTTTATGTCGCCGGCTACGCCATGAAACGCGGCGCCTATCTATCCGCGGCGCGGCGCGCCGGTTATGTCGTCGAACATTATTCCCAGACACCCGCCATCCCCGAGGCCCTGGCGATCATGGTGAAGTCCTACCTCAAGCTGGATATCCCCGATCTGGCCCAGGACGCCTTGCAGATTCTGGAGCACAATTATCCTCAATACCCCGAACTCGATACATTACACAGACTGATGACGGCAGAACACCGCGGAGGCTAACATCATGTGGGATTTTTTCGAAACCGTGCGCCACCGGCACTCGATACGCAAATACCGCACCGACATGCCGGTCGAACCGGAAAAGCTGCATGCCATTCTCGAGATGGCCTGCGCCGCGCCCAGCGCCGGCGACCTGCAGGCCTACCACATCGTCGCCGTCACCGAAGCGGCGCAGCGGCGCGCCCTCGGCGAGGCCGCCTCAAATCAGCTGTTCATCGCCGAGGCGCCAGTCTGTCTGGTGTTTTGCAGCGACCCGGCCCGTTCGGCCGCGAAATACGGTGACCGCGGCGCCTCGCTGTTTGCCGTGCAGGATACCACTATTGCCGCGGCCTACGCCCAGCTGGCCAGCGTGGCGGCCGGTCTCGGGTCGACCTGGGTGGGAAGTTTCGATGAGCAGAAGGTCAGCCGCCTGCTGAATCTGCGGCAGGGACTGCATCCGCTGGCCCTGATCTGCCTGGGTTATCCCGCCGAGCTGCCCGAAGCCACCCCGCGCCGTCCGCTGGGCGAGGTCGTCAAGTACCAGTAATCAAGCAGCTCAGATCGCCACGTCGCCCTGCTCGCCGGTACGGATGCGGATGGCCCGTTCCACGGTGCTGACGAAGATCTTGCCGTCGCCGATCTTGCCGGTGCGGGCGGCGGCGGTAATGGCGTCGATACAGGCATCGACCTTGTCGTCGCTCACCACCATCTCGATCTTCACCTTGGGCAGAAAATCCACCACGTATTCCGCGCCGCGATACAGCTCGGTATGGCCTTTCTGCCGGCCGAAGCCTTTGACTTCGATGGCGGTCATGCCGGTGATACCGATGTCGGACAGGGCCTCACGCACATCGTCCAGTTTAAAGGGCTTGATGATGGCTTCGATCTTTTTCACCTGCTGCACTCCTCATGGTTTGTTTTTGCCGGCCTGTGCGCCGCGCACGATATTGAAAGCCGAGGTGATCGGATAGCGGCGGTCACGGCCGAAGGCCCGCCGGCTGACCCGTACCCCGGGCGGCGCCTGGCGCCGCTTGTATTCATTGCGATCCACCATCCCGATCACCCGGCGTACCGTCTGTTCATCGTAGCCTTTTGCGACGATATCTTCCAGACACAGATCCTGTTCGACATAATAGCCCAGAATGGCATCCAGCACAGGATATTCCGGCAGCGAATCCTGGTCCCGCTGGTCCGGGGCCAGCTCCGCCGAAGGCGGGCGCTCGAATACCCGGCGCG
>MGXL01000022.1:11323-12217 GCA_001801365.1 Gammaproteobacteria bacterium RBG_16_57_12
ACCAGGGTCTTGGGCACGTCCTTGAGCACGTCGAATCCCCCCGCCATATCACCGTACAGGGTCGCATAACCCACCGCCATTTCGCTTTTATTGCCGGTCGTCAGGACGATCTTGCGCTTTTTGTTGGAAATGGCCATGAGCAGCACGCCGCGGCAGCGGGCCTGGATATTTTCCTCGGTGGTATCGGGCGTGGTATCGCGGAACTCATCCGCCAGGCTGTGCAAAAAGCTGCTGAAGGCCGGTTCGATGCTGATCTCCCGGTACTCCACCTCCAGGGCGCGCGCCTGAGAACCCGCGTCCTCTAGGCTCATCGGCGCGGTATAGCGGGACGGCATCATCACCGCCTCCACCCGCGCGGCGCCCAGGGCGTCCACGGCGATGCACAGGGTGAGGGCCGAATCGATGCCGCCGGAAAGCCCGAGCACCGCGCCACGAAAGGCGTTTTTCTCGACATAATCGCGCACCCCCAGCACCAGGGCCTGATAGACGCTCTGTTCCTCGGACAATAGCGCCTGGCACTCACCCGGCAGGGGCGTCAGCTCCCGGTCCAGCCGGAAATCCACGGGATACAGGCCTTGCTCGAATGATGGCGCGCGCCGCACAACCTGCCCCTGGCGGTCCAGCACCAGGCTGCCCCCGTCGAATACCAGCTCGTCCTGGCCGCCGACCAGATTCACATACACCATGGGCAGACCGCATTCCGTGATGCGCTGGCGCAGCACCGCCTCACGCTCCGCCTCCTTGCCCAGATGGAACGGCGAGGCATTGGGAATGACGATCAGCCGCGCCCCCGCCTCCGCCGCCTGCCGGACCGGGCCGGGCATCCAGACATCCTCGCAGATCACCACGCCCACCGGCACGCCCTTGAGATCAACCACGCAGGGCGCGTCACCG
>MGXL01000022.1:12254-14897 GCA_001801365.1 Gammaproteobacteria bacterium RBG_16_57_12
AAACTGCTTGTGATACGCTGCGAGCAAGCGGCCATCCTGAATCACGGCCACGGCATTGTAGACCCCGCCGGTCGCCTGGCGGGGATAACCGGCGAACATCATGATGCCGTGAACCGCGCGTTTGAGCCGCTCCAGACCATCCAGCACCCGGGTATAGAGCCCGGGGCGCAACAGCAGGTCTTCCGGGGGGTAGCCGGTCATGGCGAGTTCCGGGAAAACAATGGCGTCGGCCTGGAGCGCATCACGCGCCTGGCAAGCCGCCTCAATCATCCTATCCACATTACCCGCCACATCGCCCACCAGCATATTGAGCTGGGCCATGACGATACGCAGAGGCGCCTTGTAGGAGGTCGGATCAGTCACTGACTAGCCCTTGAAGAATTCCAGCATCTTGGCGCCCATCTCCGCCGGGGAGCGCACCACCATCACGCCGGCCGCTTCCAGCGCGGCGAACTTGGCGCCGGCGGTGCCCTGGCCGCGGGCAATGATGGCCCCGGCATGGCCCATGCGCTTGCCCGGCGGCGCCGTGACGCCGGCGATGTAGGCGACCACCGGCTTGCGCATGTGCTGGCGGATGAATTCCGCGGCCTGCTCCTCGGCGATGCCGCCGATTTCGCCCACCACGATGACGCCTTTGGTCTTGCGGTCCTGCTCGAACAGGGTCAGCACATCGATAAAGCTCATCCCCTGGATCGGATCGCCGCCGATGCCGACGCAGGTGCTCTGCCCCAGGCCGTTGAGCGTGGTCTGGTGCACGGCCTCGTAGGTCAGGGTGCCGGAGCGGGACACGATGCCGATGCCGCCCTTCAGGTGGATGGCGCCGGGCATGATGCCGATCTTGCATTCGTCCGGCGTGATCACGCCCGGGCAGTTGGGGCCGATCACCCGGATGTCCGATCCGGCCAGTGCGGCCTTGACACGCAGCATGTCCAGCACCGGGATGCCCTCGGTGATGCAGACGATCACCTTGATGCCGGCGTCAGCCGCTTCCATGATGGCATCGGCGGCAAAGGGGGCCGGCACGAATATCATGGTGGCACTGGCCCCGGTGGCCTGCACCGCATCGTGCGCGGTATCGAACACCGGCAGGCCGAGATGGGTCTGACCACCCTTGCCCGGCGTCACGCCACCGACCAGTTTGGTGCCATAGCGCAGGGCCTGTTCCGAATGGAAAGACCCCTGCTTGCCGGTGAAGCCCTGGCAGATGACCTTGGTGTTTTTATCGATCAGTATGGCCATCAGGAAGCTCCTTTGGCCGCCGCGACCACCTTTTGCGCGGCATCGGTCAGGCTCTCGCCGGCGATGATGGTCAGCCCGCTGTCCTGGAGCAATTGACGGCCGCGTTCCACATTGGTGCCTTCCAGGCGCACCACGACCGGGGTCCGGACACCCACTTCCTGCATGGCCTTGATGATGCCTTCGGCAATCAGATCGCAACGCACGATACCGCCGAAGATGTTCACCAGGATGGCGGCCACCTTGTCATCGGCAAGGATCAGCTTGAAGGCCTCGGCCACCCGTTCCGCCGTGGTGTTGCCGCCGACATCGAGGAAATTGGCCGGCTCGCCGCCCTGCAGCTTGATCAGATCCATGGTCGCCATGGCCAGTCCTGCCCCGTTGACCATGCAGCCGATGGTGCCGTCCAGAGAGACATAATTGAGGCCATGCTGCTGGGCGGCGTATTCGCGGGCGTTTTCCTGGGTGGGGTCGCGCATTTCGCGCAAGAGCTGCTGCCGGTAGAGGGCGTTGTCATCCACATTGATCTTGGCATCCAGCGCCAGCAGCTCGCCCTCCTTGGTGAGGATCAGGGGATTGATCTCGATCATGCACAGATCCTTGTCCATGAACAGGCGATAGAGCGCCTGCATGATCTGGTCGAGCTGTGCAATCTGCTTGCTGTCCAGTTTGAGCATGAAACCGATGCGCCTGCACTGGTAAGGCTGCAAGCCCACCACCGGGTCGACCGTCACGGTGAGGATGCGTTCCGGGTAGGTGCTGGCGATCTCCTCGATATCCATCCCGCCCGCCTGCGAGGCCATGAAGATGACGCGCTGCGCGGTGCGATCCACCAGCACCCCCAAGTAAAATTCCTGGTCGATTTCGCTGACCCGCTCGATCAACACCGTGTTGACCGGCTGACCACTGGCGTCGGTCTGGCTGGTCACCAGATGCCTGCCCAGCATCTCCCCCACGGTCTCTTCCAGCTGGTTCAGGCTATAGGCCCGCAACACCCCCCCGGACTTGCCGCGGGCGCCGGCGTGGATCTGGGCCTTGGCCATCCAGGTATCGCCCCCCAGCTCCCGCGCCAGGCTGATCACCTCCGTCACGGAGGACACGGCATGACCGGGCGGCACGGGAATCCCGTACTCCTGGAACAGTTCCTTGGCTTGAAATTCGTGAAGATTCATCGATCCGGCACGCTCGGCTGAAAAAGAGCGTTATTTTGGATCAAGTGTGAGAATTAAGCAAAATATGCGGGAAAAACAAACAAAAGGCGCCCGGAGGAGGCGCCCGAGGGGATCACTCAGCGGCGGGAATTCTCCCAGCCGTTTTGCACGACGCTTACCTGGGTGGCAGTCGCCTGGGTGGCGGCCGTGGAGCTGGGGCTCTGGAAAAAGGCCGTCAACACCATGCCTACAAACA
>MGXL01000022.1:14924-17232 GCA_001801365.1 Gammaproteobacteria bacterium RBG_16_57_12
CCGGTTTTCTTCTGTTCCTGTACATGGCAGTTCCCTGACAATGTTGTTCTACTTGTATGTAACTCTATGTCATCACGCCGGCGCCCGATGTGATGGGGTTCGCAAAAGCGGCGGGTTAAGACATTAAATTCATGGAATTTATCGGCCACACCCTGCGAGACTTGAACCGGGCGGGCTTGTTGCGCGTTTTATACACCTTTCGGAGGCACAAGACAATCGGATAGGCAGGAATATTCCCTGACACCTCCAGGCAGCCTCGTGGGTAGGCTCTATTGCACCTTCACCCCCAGCAGGATATCCATGACGTTGGTGCCGGTCGGGCCGGTGTGGATCAAGTCGCCGCTGCCTTCCAGAAAACGGCCGGCGTCTGCCATGGTTAAACACTGTTCGGCGTCCAAGCCCGCTTCGATGCCCCGCGCCAGCGTCGCGCCGTCCACCAGCGCGCCGGCGTCTTCGCCGGGTCCGTCGCTGCCGTCGGTGCCGGCCGCCAGAAAATAGATATCATCGCTGCCCTGGAGTATCTGCGCGGCGGCCAGGGCGAGACTTTGACAGCGGCCACCGCGTCCGGGTGTGTCGGGCAACCGCACCGTGGTTTCACCGCCCCAGATATGAAGGCCCGGCATGCCCTGCCGTAGCTGACTTGCCAACGCCCGCCCGGTTTCCAGGGCATCGCCGCACTGCAATTCCTCATGCCGATGCACCGGGTAACCCAGCCGTTCGGCCGCCACAGCGGCGGCGCGGCGTGCCAGGGCGTTGTTCGCCACGATCTCATGGTGAACGGTGGCAAAGCAGGGATCATCCGCAGCAGGCAGAGGCGGAGCCTGCTTCAGCAGGGCGGTGATCCAGACGGGTAGATCCAGCGAGGTGATTTCCGTCATGTCCACTCCCGGCGCCAGCAGGCCGGAACCGATCAGGGCCGGATCATCCTCCGGCACGTCCGAGATCATCAGGCATAATGCCGGCCGGCCATTCAGAAAGGTGGCCAGCCGCCCGCCCTTGATGCAGGAGAGGGTCTTGCGCACCCGGTTGATCGCATCGATCGGCAGGCCGGAGCCCAGCAGCCATTGATTGATCTTTCTCAGCTCGGCCAGGCCGATGCCGGGCACAAGCACCTCCACCAGGCTGGAGGTGCCGCCCGAGATCAGAAATACCACGGAGGAACTGTCAGGTAGGGTTTGCAGGAGGGTCAGCAAGGCCTGGCCGGCCGACAGGCTATGCTGATCGGGCAGGGGGTGACCGGCCTCCATGCAGGTGAGGCCGCGCAGCTCCCCGGCGGCGCCATGGTGTTTATATACCGTTTTAAGGCATACCATTTTATAGCCGTGTCTGGTGATGACCAGGCCATCGACGACCGACGCGCCCAGCACATCAACGGCGCCTTGCGCCATGGCCGGCGCCGCCTTGCCGATGGCGACGAGATGCACCAGACCTTCAATCCGATGGGCCCGGAGAGACTCTACGACACAGCGCCGACCGTTGACCGCCTCCAGCGCCGCCGCGTAGATCTTCAGGAGATCAGCGCGGATATCCGCCGCGCCAGGCATCAGTTATGTAAGCCGCGCGCCAGATCGGCTTTGATGTCTTCGATGTCTTCCAGACCCACCGCGACACGCAGCAGATTGTCATGGATGCCGGCGGCCGCGCGCATCTCGGGGGGCATGCGTCCGTGGGTGGTGGTCGCCGGATGGGTGATGGTGGTTTTGGTATCGCCCAGATTCGCCGTGATGGAGAGCAGGCGTGTGGCATCGACGATCCGCCAGGCGGCCTCCTTGCCGCCGGCCACTTCAAAAGAGACCACCCCGCCGAACAGCCCCTGTTGCTGGCGCGTCGCCAGGGCATGCTGGGGATGGGACGGCAGACCGGGATAATTCACCCTGGTCACCCCCGGTTGCTGCACCAGCCACTCCGCCAGTTGCTGGGCACCGCGCGAATGCGCCTGCATGCGCAGCTGCAGGGTCTCCAGGCCCTTGAGAAACACCCAGGCGTTGAACGGGCTCATGCACGGCCCGGCGGTGCGCAGGAATCCATACACCTCGGTGCCGACCCGCTCCCGGTCGCCGACCACCGCGCCGCCGATGCAGCGGCCCTGGCCGTCGAGATATTTGGTGGCGGAGTGAATGATGATATCCGCGCCCAACTGCAACGGCCGCTGCAGGGCCGGCGTGCAGAAACAATTATCCACCACCAGCAGGCAGCCATGGGCATGCGCCAGGTCGGCCAGGGCACGGATATCGGCCACCTCGATCAGCGGATTGGAGGGTGTTTCCAGAAACAACAGGCGGGTGTTGGCACGTATCGCCCGCTCCCA
>MGXL01000023.1:0-805 GCA_001801365.1 Gammaproteobacteria bacterium RBG_16_57_12
CCTCAAATACATCCTGACGATTATTCCCCCTCGTCAGTACGTGATAGACATGATCTTTTGGAGCTACCCTTGCAGTCCTTGGCATAGGTCAAAAGTATCATCTCAGACCGAATTTGTCAAATAAAGAGAACCGTCCCCTTTATTTTACTCTGTGCGAGGTCTCGGGCCTTGCTCTCTATCGCTGAAGTAGTCAGTCATGCCGATCTCAAGATGCCCAACGCGCAAGCTAAGGGGCGCGGCGGCTTTTTGCCGCGTCCCTCTTGAGCGCCTTGTTAGGCCAATGGTATTCCTTTACTCCTTGCCTATCACAAAATAAGGGCGAATCTTTTCAAGTTTTTTTGGACCAATTCCCTTCACTTTGATTAAACCATCTACGGTTTTATATGGACGGCTGGCTATAATTCTTTCAGCAAGAATAAGACTGATTCCATTGATAGACATAAGTTCTTCTTTGCTGGCAGTGTTTAGATCAAGTAAGCCTTGTGGGGATCGGGCTTTTTTCACTTGACTCTGTAATTTCTTTAGTTCTTGATCCTCACTTCGTTGTTCTGCGCGGAATTCTGCAATCCGCTCTGGATCACTTTCTGACCAGATGCCGATACGTTTCAATACGGCCGCAGTCTCTAAATCGCGAAGTCTTTCGATCATTTCATTACGTGGTATACCATTGGGCGTTTCCCTGCCTATACCATAAGTACGAGCAAAGCCATTTTTAACGAGTAGACTCGCCAGGTCATTTCCGTCAGATGTAGTGATAAATCCATATATGCGGCCTTTGGCTGACCTTCCCAAGGCGCTTGCAAAG
>MGXL01000023.1:851-7468 GCA_001801365.1 Gammaproteobacteria bacterium RBG_16_57_12
AATAGCACGTGCTGCATCGGACAGTCCAAAATATCGTGTTTGTTCCCGTACCCTTTGTGCATCGCTCTTGAAACTGATAGAAGTTTCAGGACAGTCAACAAAATAAAGCCTTACATGGAAAGATTTTCCATTAGATTCCACAAAGAAGCTATCCCCATCATTTCCTGGATCATTTATTAATCTTGCATTGGAGAACATTTGCAAATCATCAGCAAATGATGGAAGAACGGCTATAAACATCAACACTGCTGCTACGAATAAAAACCTGATTTTTGATTGAATAAATCTTTTCATAATGTAACCTTATGGGCCTAACGCTCGCGTTAACCGGCGTGCAAAAGCAGAGCGAAGCGGCGCTTTTGCACGTCCGGGTTGAACGCGTTGTTATACGCAATTCTATCAGTCGATGACTGCTGCATGCTGTGCGATCTCCTTGAATTCCTCTTTTAGCGAATTGAGCCGTTTTCTAGCTGCAGGATCATCAGTATGAGTCTTCAAGTACTCTTCCAAGTACTTTATTTCCAAGTGTGTCAAATCGATACGAAGGCGGTTCATTCTGTTTGGCGCCCCGATGTGGTGTAGTTCCCAGTTACTACGTATGTCCTTTTCAGACTCTCGGAACGCGTCAAAGAACTCCTGGAGATACTGGACATTTTTCCGACAAGCGCTCATGACGTCGAAGAATGAACCTCGCGCATCGATGTCAACTGAAAATTCTTTAATAGAATGTTCAAGCTTGTTTAGTTTTTCGACTTGGTTCCAAAACGTCTCCATTTCATCCACGATCTTATGGAGCACAGCCTCATCGATTTGATAGGGGTTCTTCTCAAAGCGCGATTCGTGTTCGTATTTTATGTTTCGTATTCTCTCAACGGAATATTCGACCGCATCATTGGTTTCGACATGATGCGGGTAACACAACAAGACAAGATTCTCGTACGCTCTGCGTTGTTCGTCTGATTGGTTGGGATTGAATCTTTGACCGTTCGGTGAGGCAGCTTCAATGTGGCACACTTGCCCTATGAATTGGTTCTTCTCGTTAATAAGAGAATGGGTACACCCCGGAAATGCACACCGATTTCCCGACCGAGCAAATAATGCGCGAAGGACATCAAATTTCGGATTAAACCGAGGCATCACTCCGATCCTGATTGCGTATAACGTGGAGTTGAGGGGCTGCGCGCTTTTGCGCAGTTCCTCTCGAACGTAGGGTTAGACTTTGGATAGTTACTCGACAATTTTTTCCATATAAAAGATTTCAATATTTCCGCATTCATATTTGTCTGTCTTAAAGATACGGTAGCCTAATTTGTTATAGAGATGGATATTGTTTTCGCTCTTTGATCCAACAAACAACTCGAATCGCACAGGCTTATAATGCTTTTCAATTTCCTGCATAAGCACCGTTCCGATTCCTCTATTCTGCATTTCAGGATAAACGGCTAATTTGCCGATATAGCATGTTCCGTTTTCTTCATGCGCTCGCACTGTACCAATAATCATATTTTCAGATACCGCTTTCAAAAATATATGGTCATTGAATTGCTTCTTTATTTCTTCCAGCGTTTGCATGAGGGGCGGAATATTAAAGTCGTTATAGCGTTCAGCCTCGATTCGATAAGCGAGTTTCTGAAGACCGAGTATTTCTTCAGCGTCAGAAATTGTTGCCTGTAATATTTCCATATGCAATGTCTAACTAGATTTAGAAAACAAATTCATAGTGGGTCAATATCGCCTATATATGATTTGGTTGTCAATAAATACATGAAGCCATAATATTTTCATCCGTTTAGCGCCCTTTCATTGCTGGACTTTTGTATTAGGGCAACCTAAAATTTTGCGGATGGAAACTAATGTTGTTTCTCAGGATTCCCCCAGGCTGCTCGACCGGATGCGCGCCGAAATTCGTGTGCGCCATTACAGTATCCGCACCGAGGAGACTTATGTGGATTGGGCGCGGCGGTTTATCCTGTTCCACAACAAGCGCCACCCGAAGGAGATGGGCGCGGAGGAGGTGCGGGATTTTTTAAGCCATCTTGCCGTGGTGCGGAATGTGTCGGCTTCGACGCAGAACCAAGCCAAGTCGGCATTGCTGTTTATGTACCGCGAGGTGTTGCACGTCGAATTGCCCTGGCTGGAGGAGGTGATTGCGGCGAGGTCGGCGAAACGCCTGCCGGTAGTGTTGACGCCGACGGAAACGCGCCGCTTGCTGAATGCGATGTCCGGCACAATGGGATTGGTGGCGAGTTTGCTTTATGGCACGGGGATGCGGTTGCTGGAGGGTTTGCGGCTGCGCGTAAAGGATGTGGAATTCGAGCGTCGCGAGATCATCGTGCGCGAGGGCAAGGGCAACAAGGACAGGGTGACGGTGCTGCCGGAGAATCTGATCCTGCCGCTGAAGGCGCACCTTGAAAAGGTAAAGGCAGTGCACGAGCGCGACCTGGAGACGGGTTTTGGCGAGGTGTATCTGCCGGATGCACTGGCGAAGAAATACCCGAAGGCGGCGCGCACCTGGGGCTGGCAGTTTGTGTTTCCTTCTCCGGTGCGTTCGACCGACCCGCGCACAGGTATCGAGCGGCGGCATCATCTTTATGAGGCGAGTGTGCAGCGCGCAGTACGCGAGGCGGCGAAGCTGGCGGAGATTCACAAACCGGTTACGCCGCATATTTTGCGCCATTCCTTTGCCACACATTTGTTGCAGTCGGGATATGACATTCGTACTGTGCAGGAATTACTGGGGCACAAGGATGTGCAGACAACGATGATTTACACCCATGTTTTGAACAAGGGTGGCAAGGGTGTGGTGAGTCCGCTGGATAGGTGAAGGGGATGCCATGAGTGAAGTATTGGTCTACGAAGCAGAAAACGGCCAGACGCGGATGAATGTGCGGCTGGACGCGGAGACGGTGCTCTGACGCAACGGCAGGTGGCCGAGCTGCAGAATGCCCGCGCGGACAATAGCAGCAAGTGGCCTCGTTGGAGCGCAGCGCAATCAAGGAGAGCGCTGGTTAGATAACCGGCGCTCCCTGCCCGTACCTGTGGGAGCGAGCGCCAGCTCGCGAATAGCCCGCTGATGTGTGATTAATCGCGAGCTGCCGCTCGCTCCCACAAAACCGCGGCATTTATCGGGCGCTGCCGCTCGTTAAAATGGTATGCCTTCGGAAAATCTATAAACACCATAAAATGGTATGCCTTGGGAAAATCTATAAACACCATAAAATGGTATGCCTTCGGAAAATCAATAAATACCATCCCACAGGCGCAGTTTGTATTTATTCGGTGCCGGTCTTGTCCTCGGTAAAGTTCCGGGGTTGTGTGGCAGTGGTCAGGGTGTCGCCCGCATCGAAGGCGGTGTCGCCCCCGGGGAATGGTGCATCCGATCGGGTTATTCCGGCGAAGTCATACAGGCGGGCATCGAGCAGGTGTGAGGGTTTGATATTGCTCAGGGCGTTGAACATGGTTTCCAGACGGCCGGGGTGACTTTTTTCCCAGCCCTGTAGCATTTCCTTGATGACCTGGCGCTGCAGGTTCGGTTGTGAGCCGCACAGATTGCAGGGGATGATGGGGAACTGGCGGTGGGCGGCATAACGCGCCAGGTCTTGTTCGGTGCAATAGGCCAGGGGGCGGATGACGATGTGCTTGCCGTCGTCGCTGAGCAGTTTCGGCGGCATGCCCTTGAGTGTCCCGCCGTAGAACAGGTTGAGCAATAGCGTTTGCAGGATGTCGTCGCGGTGATGGCCGAGGGCGATTTTGGAGGCGCCCAGTTCGGTGGCGGTGCGGTAGAGTACGCCGCGCCGCAGGCGCGAGCACAGCGAGCAGGTGGTCTTGCCTTCCGGGATGATGCTTTTGACCACGCTGTAGGTGTCCTGCTCGACGATGCGGTAGGGTACGCCCAGCCGGTTCAGGTAGTCAGGCAGGACTTCGGCGGGGAACCCCGGCTGTTTCTGGTCGAGATTCACCGCCACCAGCTCGAAGGAGACCGGGGCCCGCTGTTGCAGATTCAGCAGGATGTCCAGCAGGGCGTGGCTGTCCTTGCCGCCGGACAGGCAGACCATGACCTTGTCGCCGGGCTCGATCATGTTGAAGTCGGCAATGGCCTCGCCCGCCTGGCGGTGCAGGCGCTTCGCCAGTTTGTTGGCGTTGTATTCATCTTTGCGGTGCATGGTGTCTTTCTAATTTCCCAAGGCATACCATATTATGACGGATGCCGGCTTACGACTCCAAGGACGGAGGAGGCAGGGTTGCGCCGGGAGCGGCAACCGAGACTGTGCCTGGAGCGAGCAGTCGAGGCCTGATTTTGATCAGGTTATGATACACCAGGTGACGCCTGCCGTGGGGAGTAAAGCTATTTGCGCCGAGGGCCGATACTGCTACTGACCAGGCCGTTATATATAGTGCGCGACAAAAAATGTACTCCTCCCCTTCAAGGAGAGGGGAACCCGGTAGTAACTGCGCACTATTTAGTGGCCTCCTCAGTAAGACAGAGTATGAACGAGGGCAGGCGCATGACCGACCATACCACCGAAGATAATACCGAGATACCGAAATGGGATGTGGCGCTGGAGGCGCTGGTCCGGGAAGAATTCGAGCATCAGGGCGCGGCCTTGCGCAATGAGGATTTTCTGCGCCTGGCGAAGCAATATACCATCCGTTACGACGACATCATGGATACGGTTTTTCGCCTGGTGATCGATGGGCAATGGCGTTATCTCGATGCGGCGGGCATTCCCCAGGCCATCAATCAGGATCAACTGGACAGGATGTATGAAAGCGGCCGGCTGAAGGAGGCTGATCTGCGGGAGTTTTCCGGGTACTGGAGCCCTGTCTAGCAGCCTGTCGGACTTAGGGTATCGTAGCGAGGGCCCGCGCGTAAAGATCATGCTCGCTGGCGCCGGTGATCTCCACATCCAGAAATTCGCCCGCCAAGGCGGCGATGTCTCCCTCGACAAACACCACGCCATCCACCTGGGGGGCATCCGCCGCACGGCGGGCGACGATGCCCTCGTCATCCACCGTATCGACCAGCACCGTCACCCGCTGACCGATGCAGCGCTGCAATTTGGCGGCGCTGATCTTTGCCTGTAGCGCCATGAAGGTTTCCAGGCGTTGCTGTTTGACCTCTTCCGGCACCGGATTGGGCAGTTGATTGGCCATGGCGCCCTCCACCGGCGAATAGGCGAAACAACCCACTCGATCCAGTTGGGCCTCCTGCAGAAAATCCAGTAACAGCCGGAAATCCGCCTCGGTTTCGCCGGGGAAGCCGACGATGAAGGTGCTGCGCAGGGTGATCTCGGGGCAGATCTCGCGCCAGCGGTGGATGCGTTCCAGGGTATTTTCACTGCTGGCCGGGCGTTTCATGGCCTTGAGTATCGCAGGGCTGGCGTGCTGGAAGGGTACATCCAGATAGGGCAGGATCCGGCCTTCGGCCATCAGGGGGATCACCTCGTCGACATGCGGATAGGGGTAGACATAATGCAGCCGCACCCACACGCCCAGCTTGCCCAACTGCGTTGCCAAGTCGGTGAAGCGGGTCTTCACCGGCCGGCCCTGCCAGAAGCCGGAGCGGTATTTCACATCCACGCCATAGGCGCTGGTGTCCTGTGAAATGACCAGCAATTCCTTCACGCCCGCCTGAACCAGATTCTCCGCCTCCTGCAGCACCTCGCCGATCGGCCGGCTGACCAGGTCGCCGCGCAGTGCGGGGATGATGCAAAAGGTGCAGCGGTGATTGCAGCCCTCGGAAATTTTCAGGTAGGCATAGTGCCGGGGCGTCAGGCGGATGCCCTGCGGGGGTATCAGGCTGGTGTAAGGGTCATGCTGCGGCGGCAGGTGGTTATGCACCGCCGTCATCACGTCATGCAGGGCATGGGGGCCGGTCACCGCCAGTACCTGGGGATAGTTGTCGATGACGGTCGTGCCCTTGGCGCCCAGACAGCCGGTGACGATGACCTTGCCGTTTTCCGCCAGCGCCTCACCGATGGCGTCCAGGGATTCCTCCACCGCGGCATCGATAAACCCGCAGGTATTGATCACCACCAGGTCGGCGTTTTCATAGGTGGGGCTGATGGCATAACCCTCGGCGCGTAACTGGGTGATGATATGCTCGGAATCGACCAGCGCCTTGGGGCAGCCGAGGCTGATGAATCCGACCTTGGGTTGATACTGCTTCATTATAGAGTGCCTGCTTGGGGATAAAGGCGGCTATTCTACCGCAAGATGGAGTGGGTAAAGTATAAGTGTAGTATTGTGGGTATCGAGGCATAAGTGGTTTAAACAACAAGAAGCATGGTTAAAAAAATCGAACTGTATGATACTAATATTCATACAGGGCGGGCGCGGGCGGACACAACCCGTCCGCCCCCTCGATATTGAACATTAGGGTGCATCGCGGAGGTCGTGATGAAGGCCATACAGATGATGAGGACCGGCACGCCGGACGTGCTGGAGCTGCACGAAGTGGCGGAGCCGGTCATTCAGGCCCCCACGCAGATCAAGGTCAAGCTGAAGGCGGCGGGCGTCAATCCGGTGGATACCAAACTGCGTTCGCGCGGTTTGTATTTTGACAATGCCCTGCCCGCGATACTGGGGTGCGATGGCGCCGGCGTGGTGGTGGAGGC
>MGXL01000023.1:7481-15124 GCA_001801365.1 Gammaproteobacteria bacterium RBG_16_57_12
AGCCGCTTCAAGCCGGGCGATGAGGTATGGTTCTGCAATGGTGGCCTGGGTGGTGAGCCAGGCAACTATGCCGAATATACCGTGGTGGATGAACGCCATGCCGACTTCAAGCCCAGATCTCTGAGCTTTGTCGAGGCCGCCGCCGCGCCCCTGGTATTGATTGCCGCCGGGGAGGCTTTATTCTATCGCTCCCAGCTGTATGCCGGACAAAAACTGTTGGTCCACGCCGGGGCCGGGGGTGTCGGGCACGTGGCGATTCAGATAGCCCGATGTGCCGGTGTCCATGTCGCCACCACGGTCAGCGGCAGGGAAAAGGCCGATTTTGTCCGCGCCCTGGGCGCTGAGGAAGTGATCGATTATCGCACGCAGGATTTTGTCGCCGCTGTAGGTGCCTGGACCAAGGGCCGTGGCGCCGACGTGGTGCTGGATACCGTCGGTGGAGAGACCTTCCGCCGCAGTGTCGAGGCCGTGGCGCATTATGGCGAACTGGTGACCTTGCTGGAGCCCGGCGCCGACATGAGCTGGAAAGAGGCGCGGCTGCGCAACCTGCGCATCGGTTTTGTGTTGATGCTGACCCCGATGGTGCGCAACCTTGCCGAAGCGCGGGTACAGCACGCCGAGATACTGGAGCAATGCCGCGAATGGATCGATGAAGGGGAGCTGAAGATTCATGTCGGCAGAACCTTTGCGCTGGAGCAGGCGGCGCAGGCGCACGCCCTGGTGGAACAGGGGCATATGCTGGGCAAGGTGGTGCTGAGCATGGAGTCAACAGAGGCCTGAATCTGTTGGCTGTAGGAGCGAGCGCCAGCTCGCGATAATCCCACAGGCTATTCGCGATCATCTGCAGTGATGAGAAGCAAAGCATTATATTGATAACAGGGGAGTGACTATGAAACTGAAATTAATCATTGCCGCTTTCGGTCTGCTGGGTCCTGGGAGCGTTGCCATGGCCGAGTACATCATGGGAGAGCCAGTCGGATACGACGCCGGCAATACCCGCCTGGTGGGGTATCTGGCCTACGATGCCACTCTTAAGGGCAAACGCCCTGGGGTGTTGGTGGTGCATGAATGGTGGGGACACAATGAGCATGCACGGGAGTCGGCCAGAAAGCTCGCCAGGCTGGGCTATACCGCGCTTGCCGTGGATATGTATGGCGATGGCAAGCAGGCCGGTCATCCCGATGAGGCGGGGAAATTTGCCTCCGAGCTGGCGATGAATCTGCCGCTAGCCATAGAGCGCTTCACCGCCGCTATTGAGTTATTGAAACAGCACAGCACGGTTGATCCCGCGCGTATCGGCGCCATCGGCTATTGTTTTGGCGGCGGGGTGGTGTTGCAGATGGCCCGCGCCGGGCTGGATCTGGATGGGGTGGTGAGTTTTCATGGCAGCCTGGGCACAGACAGCCCGGCCCAGCCGGGACAGGTGAAGGCCAGGGTGCTGGTGGCCCATGGCGCCGATGACCCCTTTGTACCGGCGGCGGATATCGAAAAATTCAAACAGGAAATGAGCAGCGCCGGGGTGGATTATCGCTTTGTGGCCTATCCGGGCGCCAAACACAGCTTCACCAACCCCGGTGCCGGCCCCCTGGGTAAAAGATTCAGTCTGCCGCTGGAATACAATGCCGCGGCGGACCAGGCCTCGTGGAATGATATGCGGATTTTTTTCAAGGAAGTGTTTGGTCAGTAAACACCGTGTTGAGGGGTGTATTGTTTAATTGTATGAGGAGTGGTTATGAAGCAGATCTGGAAGGGAATGGTATTGGCAGCCTCGGTAACACTGGCGCCGACGGTGCAGGCGGGGGTTCTGGTGCCGATGAGCGAAGAGCGCGAGGTGGGGGATACCCTGGATTATGATGCCCTGGTGGTGGTTTACAGTCTTACAGACCTGGAGAATGTCAGCGATGATCTGATCGGTTATTCCGTCGGGATTACCCGTTCGGTATACGATGATATTTTTATCGGTGTGTCTTATCAGCAGGGCTCGGCCGATCTGCAGGCCGGGGAACCGATACCCAACGCCGTTGCCACCAGCCTGGACAGTTCAACCATCGTCCTGGGCGGAGGATTTCATATGCAGGTAAGGCCCCGGATGGATGCCATCTTCAATGTTTCCTGGGTGAGCGCCCGCCAGGAAACTCAATTCAAGATCGACGATACCGGTATTGCCGCCGGAGTCGGACTGCGGCATCGGGTACGGACCGATTTCGAGTATTCGGCGGCCTTGCGCCATATCAGGGTTTTTGATGCCAGCGACACCTATGTGGCAGTGGAAGGCGGTTATTATCTGACCCGGGATCTGCAGGCGACGCTCAGCATCGATAGCGCGGATGATCGAACCATAGCGCTCGGCTTGCAGTTTTTCTATTAATCCTCAGTGGTGGGAGCGAGCGAAGCTCGCGCTATCAGCTGGCCATAGAGAATAAGGCAGTAACGTGGAGATTAGATTCCTTGGTGCGGCCCGTGAGGTGACGGGCTCCTGTTATCTGATTACCTGTAACGGGCAGCAGATTATTGTGGATTGCGGCCTGGTGCAGGGATCGCGCCGTGATGAGGAGCGCAATCGTGAGCCGTTTCCCTTTAACCCCGCCAGGCTCGACGCCGTCATACTGACCCACTCCCATCTGGACCACTCCGGCCGGCTGCCGCTGCTGATCAAGTCCGGTTTTTCAGGACTTATCTACACCCATCCCGCCAGCAGCGATCTGTGCCGCATCATGCTCAAGGACGCGGCCTATATTAATGAGAAAGAGGCCGAGTGGGAAAACCGCAAGCGTGACCGCAAACACCTCGTCCCGGTCGCGCCGCTGTACACCCTGCGGGATGCGCAGGCCGCCCTGAATAATTTCCAGCCGCTGGATTACAACACCGTGACCGAGATATTGCCCGGGATTAAAGTCTGTCTGCGCGATGCCGGCCACATCCTCGGTTCGGCCATTGTGGAGTTATGGCTCGAAGAGCAGGGCTTACAGCGCAAGCTGGTGTTCAGTGGCGATCTGGGCCATCGCGGCACGCCCATCCTGCGTGATCCCGCCGTTGTTCACGAAGCGGATCTGGTCATTCTGGAAAGCACCTATGGCGATCGCCTGCACCGCAGCTGGGAAGCGACCTGGCAGGAACTGGCGGAAATCTTCACCGGGAGTAAAAATCAGCGCGGCAATTTTTTGATCCCGGCCTTCACGGTGGGGCGTACCCAGGAGTTGCTGTACACCTTCCGGCGGTTTTATCAGGACTGGGGCATGGACCGGTGGCAGATCTTTCTCGACAGTCCCATGGCCATCGAGGCGACCGAGGTGTATGTCCGTCACAGTAAATTGTTTGATGACGATGCGCTCAGGGTGCGCGACAGTAAAGGCGATCCGTTCGCCCTGCCCAATCTCACCCTGAGCGAAACCGCCGAGCAATCCATGCAGATCAACCGCATCACCAGCGGCGCCATCATCATCGCCGGCAGCGGCATGTGTGAAGGCGGGCGCATCAAACATCATCTCAAGCACAATATCTGGCGCAATGAATGTCAGGTGCTGATCGTGGGCTATCAGGCACGCAACACCCTGGGGCGCGCCCTGGTGGATGGCGCCAAGCATATCCGGTTGTGGGGGGAGACCATCCGCGTGGCCGCCAAAATACACACTATCGGCGGGCTTTCCGCCCATGCCGATTGCGACGGCCTGCGCGACTGGTATCTGAATTTCAACCAGCGGCCGCCGGTGGCCCTGGTCCATGGCGAAGTGGAAGTGATGGAGCACCTTGCCCGGCGCCTGGCGCAGGACACCCGCCAAACAATCCACATCCCCCGGCAGGGCGAGCGCCTGGATCTGGCCCGGCTGTGAGGCAGGCTGTTCTCCAAGGCATCGGCACGTTAGACTAGGGCGGTTTTCCATCAGGTGTTTTTTCATTGCGCTATCACATTACACACCGGGCGCGCTCGGGTTGGGCGGCGACCCTGTTGCTGGTTACCGCGCCCATTTACGCTCATGACGTGACGCCATTTTATACTGCGGATCAGAATCCTTTTATCCAGATATTCGGCCTGCCTTACCTGGAGACCGATGCTCCGCTGGCACAAGGCGGGCAGCGCGTGCGCGTGGCGCTGGATATTACCAACAGCATTATCCTGGGCGCCAACCATGTGGAGTCCATCGAGATCGATGGCGAGACCTACCGGACGACCCTGGTGTATCGCTATGGTCTCGGCCGGGGCCGGGAGCTGGGCTTCGATCTGCCCTATGTCTCCCACGAGGACGGAGCGTTCGATCATTTTATCGACGATTGGCATGACACCTTCGGTCTGTCCGGCCGCTGGCGTGAGGGCCGCGCGTATTATCTGTTGAACTATTCCTATCAGCGGGATGGCGTGCAGCATAACTATGTCACGGAGCGTCGCCGCGGGATCGGTGACATGCGCCTGGTCGGCGGCTTGCCGCTGTACCGCAGCGAAGACGATGCCGCGCGGCGGGGCTATCTGCGGGCCATCCTCAAATTACCCACGGGTGCAGCCGAGGATCTGCTGGGCAGCGGCGCGGCCGATGCGGCGCTGAGTGTCAGCGCCAGCGACAGCGGCATATTTCAGGCATGGCATGTCACCCTGTTTGGCGCGGGGGGCATCCTGTGGCTGGGGAATGGTGATGTGCTGCCTGAATTGCAACGCAGCATAGTGGGATTTGGCAGCTTCGGTATCGGCTGGCGCGCCTTGAGCCGCCTGGACCTCAAACTCCAGGTGGACATGCACAGCTCGTTTTACCGCAGTGAGCTGGGCGCCTTGGGCGCCAGCGGCATACAGCTGATCACCGGCGGCAGCCTGAGTTTTGCCAATGGCCTGTATTTCGATCTGGGGGTTACCGAGAATCTGACCACCGACACTACGCCGGACGTGGTGTTCAATCTGGCACTGCGCAAGACATTCTGACTGGGGGCTAGGAGCCCTGGGCAGGCCATTTCTGCCGCCTCATCCTGGACCCTTGATGAAAAATGCGGGCTAGACCTTGCGCCCCCGGCAGGGTTTCCGTAAAATACCCCGTCTTCATGTGCCGCGCCTGGGCCGGTACATGCGCTGAAGAAAATGATGAGGTTTAATTATGAAGGCTGATATTCATCCTATCTATAATGAGTTGTCGGTGACCTGTAGCTGTGGCAACAGCTTCAAGACCCGTTCCACTCTCGGGAAAAATCTGCATCTGGAAGTCTGCTCCGCCTGCCATCCGTTCTACACCGGCAAGCAGAGGGTGGTTGATACCGCCGGCCGTGTCGATAAATTCCGCCAGAAGTACGGCATGAAATAAACTGCGGAACATGCAGATCACGACTTTCTGCGAAAGGGCGCCTATCACAGGCGCCCTTTTTGTTTGGTGCGCCGTCGTGGCCGGGTTGTGGCAACAACCGGTCATGGCGCAAGACGGGCAGTGTCCGCCGGCCCGTGTCGATGAGCGGGTGGTGGTCGACTATGTGGTTGACGGCGATACCGTGGCGCTCAAGGATGGACGCCGGGTGCGGCTCATCGGCCTGGATACCCCGGAGCTGCACGGTGCAGATGACAGGCCGCAACCCTATGCACGCGAGGCGCGGCAACAACTGAAGCAATGGCTCAAGCCGGACAAACGCATCGGCTTGCAGTACGATACGGAGCGCCACGATAAATATCAGCGTGTGCTGGCCCATGCCTATTTATCCACTGGCGACAGCATCACTGCCAGAATGCTGGAACAGGGATTGGCCGTGACTTTAGTGGTGCCGCCCAACCTCTGGGGCCATGATTGCTATAGTCGGCGGGAAGAGGCGGCGCGCCAGGCCCGGCGTGGGGTATGGCAGTTGGCCGCGTATCAACCGCTGCCGGTGGCGATGCTCGCCAAGGCAGGCGAGGGATTTCATTTGCTGACAGGCAAGGTGGTGGATATCCAGAGTCATGAGAATGACCAATGGTTAGTCGTGGAAGATACTCTGAGAGTACAGATCAAGGCAGAGGATCTGCCCAATTTTGCCGGGATGGATTTGCCCGCTTTGCACGGACATCGCGTGCAGGTGCGTGGCTGGGCACATCGTGCCCCGGGGGGATGGCAAGTGCGGCTGCGGCACCCGGCGGGATTGCAGTTGCTGGAATGACAGCCTAATGTAATGGCTGCGTATTGAACTTACGGGGCAGAAGGATGCTTATGAAACAAGATATCAAACAGGCCGCGCTCGACTATCATGCCAGGCCGATACCGGGCAAGCTGGGTACGGCCATCACCAAGCCCTGCGCCACCCAGGCAGACCTGTCCCTGGCCTATACCCCGGGGGTGGCCGAACCGGTCCGGCAGATCGCCAAGGATCCCGATGCGGCTTACCGGTATACCGCCAAGGGCAATCTGGTGGGGGTCATTACGGACGGCAGCGCGGTACTGGGTCTGGGCGATGTGGGACCGCTGGCTGGTAAACCCGTGATGGAAGGCAAGGCGGTGTTGTTCAAGAAATTCGCCGGCATTGATGTTTTTGATATCGAGGTTGCCGCTGAATCACCGCAGGCATTCATTGATACCGTGGCGCGGATCGCGCCCACCTTTGGCGGCATCAATCTGGAAGATATCGCCGCGCCCCATTGTTTCGAGATCGAACGGCAGTTGATCGAACGGCTGGATATCCCGGTGTTTCATGATGACCAGCACGGTACCGCGATCATTGTTGCCGCCGGCTTGCTCAATGCGTTGGAGGTTCAGGGTAAAAATCTCGCCTCCGTGAAGATTGTCTGCCTGGGCGCCGGGGCGGCGGGTATCGCGTCCATGCGCTTGTTGCGGTCCTTGGGAGCACGTGAAGAAAATATCCGGCTGGTGGACCGCAAAGGTGTGATCCACGCCGGCCGTGATGATCTGAACCGCTATAAGGCGGAGTTCGTCGTGACCACGGCGGAGCGGACCTTGACCGATGCCATGCGGGATGCCGATGTCTTTATCGGTGTATCCGGTCCTGATCTGGTCACTGCACCGATGCTGGCAAGCATGGCGGCCAGGCCGGTGGTGTTCGCGCTGTCCAATCCCGACCCGGAAGTCAGTCCGGAAATGGCGCGCCAGGTGCGTGATGATCTGGTCATGGCAACCGGCCGTTCCGATTATCCCAACCAGGTGAACAATGTCCTGGGGTTCCCGTATATTTTTCGCGGCGCCCTGGATGTGCGTGCCCGGTCGATTAATGAACCCATGAAAATCGCGGCGGTGCGGGCCTTGAGCGATCTGGCCAGGCAGCCGGTACCCGAAGAGGTGCTCAGGGCCTATAACATCCAGTCTCTGGTTTTCGGGCCGGGCTATATTATTCCCAAACCGTTTGATCCGCGCCTCAAAGACGCCGTGGCAGGTGCGGTGAAGCAGGCTGCGCTGGCCTCGGGGGTTGCACGACTCACTCCTTAACCCGGATTATTCATGAACAGCTACTGCGAGTCCGTAAGACCACAAATCTGCGGCGTTGCGCTCGAAAAATGTGCTCGACGTACTGTCAAGTACGCCTGCGCGCATTTTTTGTCGCGCGCCTTGCATCTTCATGGTCTTACGGCCTCTCGCGACGCAGTTCATGAATAATCCAGGTTAAAACAATTCATCCGGCATTTCCTGAGGTCGCTGTGCCGCGCCCTTTTCCCGCGCCGGCAGAGACGGCGCGACCTGCTGTGGTACGGTCTGTGC
>MGXL01000024.1:0-8366 GCA_001801365.1 Gammaproteobacteria bacterium RBG_16_57_12
CTTCGCGGTTCATCCAGATATCGCCTTTATCGTCGAGCAACAGAAAGGCTTCGCCCAGATCCTCGGTGTTGACGATGACTTTTAAAACAGCGATCTCTTCAGCAACCGCCGACAGGGAAAGAAACAGCAATAGGGTAGGAAGAAATTTATGGACTGCACATTTCAGGGGTAACATCGATTCGCTCACTGCGCGACGAGTTATCGGTCACCACCTCCATGTCCAGTTGCCTGAGTTGCAGACACACATCCCGGGGCACTTCTATCTGATAGCGTTTTTCATGGCCCGACAGCAGGTACCAGCCGGCGATGTCATGCTGGAATATCGGTTTGCCATCCTGATCATGGCCTGTCACGCGCACTTCGCGCGTGACAAAATGCGTGTTGCCGTCATTGCGCACGGTAAGCGCCAGTTGCCCTCCTGACAGTTGCACCCTGTCAATGGCCATGGAGGGCTGCTCCTTGAGCGGCAAAACAAATATCGGTATGCCCACACGGGTCAGGGTACGAATCACCGGGCCGGTAACAGCCGGGTCCACGTCCTTGCCGGGCAGTTCTTCAATAAATATACGGTAGGTTTTTTCCACCTCCCCCGCCGTGGTCCGCTTGCCGATGCGGATCATCTGCTCCTCGCCACCCTTGATGGTCAGCAGCTTGGGAAAGGCGATGATATCTTCCGTTGGCACGGTTACATCCCCGGCATCATCATCCTGTGTCCAGGCCATGACCGACAGTTGCAGGCTGACCGGAGTATCCTTGAAGTTCTTGACCATGATGATGTCAGCCTTCTGTTGCGCCGCAAAAGATATCCGCACGGGTGAGATAGAGAAATCCGCCCCATGACTGGCCAGGGGCAACAGCAATACGATGGCAAACAGAGTGCCGATGAGTGATCTGACTGGCTTCATGGACAGAGATTAAACCATATAAAAGAAAAGGGAGGTAGCCCTCCCTTTCCTTTGCAGCAAATAAAATTGCGCTTAGTACTGAACGGTAATCGTCACAGTGCCGGCATAAGCACCTGCGGGCACATCCTGCAGCGCGGGAACACGGCCATAGATAGTATGCGTTGTTGGTAAATTGGTTAAGGGTGTATTGGTCACACCGGTGCCGAAAGCGTTGCTCCATACCGCGCCGCCCGCGAAATTGCTATACAGCTCAAATGCCAGTGAATCACCGCCATTAAGCATGGTGCGGGCCCCGGTGATAATGACTTCATAGAGCGTGTTCTTGGTGCAGCGAATATCCACACTGCCATTGGAGTCTGTCGGTGTGGCGCTGGTCGGATCATAGCTGCCAAAGGCGATATTGCTGACCCCGGCAAAGTTGCAGACTGCAGGAACAGTGGCGGTTGCGTTCAGGTTGGTGTTTTGAGTTGCGGAAAAGGCCAAACCCGGCAAGAGGGAGGCAGCCAGTAAACCGCTGATTACAATATTCTTTTTCATAATATTAATCCCCAGAGAATTTGTTTTTGGTTATGACTTCTCCAATGTCAGCTGATCCATGTGCCTGTATTTGTCGGGTAAAAGATCAATTACTTTAGTATTTTTATGTTACCAGCCACCCGAGCATACCCCTATAAAATAGAGGGGCGGGCCACACCAGCAGCCCGCCCCTCTCTCTCGCATACCCTGTTTTATAAACCGCTGGTGTCCCGCCGGGACTCGGACTCGCCCACTCCAGCCTCCTGCTCAGTGCTGGAATGTTCCCGGGTGGTGGCAACAATCTCCTCATCGAGATAGGTTAAGGTCAATTCCTTCTGGAAAAACCCGCCGGCGCACATCCCGTGAATGCGCCGGGGCGCGGCACCAAAACGGATGCGGGGTATTTCGCCAAACTTGGTTGTGACCTGCTCACTGGTCTTGAGATATTTCTGCGCCAGGGATTTTTCCAAAATCACCAGCTCGCGGCGGCAGGCCTCCATAGACCGGAACGATCCACGGGCCTCGATCTTGTAGATGATATGGTCATGGCCGCTCACCGCCACTGAATAATGGCTCAGTGGCGCATAGGGATGCTCCGGGGCGAATTCATATTCGCCGCCCGACTGATCGCCAGCGATGCGTTTCAGATTCTCCGTTGCCAAAGGCTTGCCCAGCGTGAGGCCGAACGCGCCCTCGATCGGCTGTTCATCCGCTTGCAAGGGCAGGGACCAGATCAGCGTGAGAACCAGAGGAACAATGTTCTTCATGACGGCTCCTTCGATCATTATTCAGCGCCGAGTATATCGCATCGGCAGGGAAATGACGCAATGCGTGGATGGCGAACGTCAACCGCACTGCCTGATCAGATGTTCCTTGTCGTGACGACTGAGCGACTTGATGGCATATTCACGCCGCGCCGCTTGCCCACGGCTCGCCGCCGTCTCCTGATAGACCAGACGCACCGGCCGGCGGGTGCGGGTATAGCGGGCAGAGACGCTGTTGCCGGTATTGTGCTCGGCGATACGCCGTGTCACATCCGTGGTGATGCCGGTATATAAACTGCCATCGGCGCAGCGGACCATGTACACATGCCAACCAGCCTCTGGTAATTGTTCATTCATCGATGGCTGCCATCACTTTTTAAGGACTGGCACCAGTCCTCGATGGCCTGGCGCACTTCCAGCGGTCTTTCCGTCAGCAGCCAGTGATCGGCGTCGATGATGACGATTTTCGCATCGGGCAATTCATCAACCCGGCGCCGGTTCATTTCCAGACTGGTAATGCCGACCCCGCTGGACATGATCACCAGCACCGGCATGGGGATATCGGCCAGCGGTGGTAATGGTCGCGTGACCTCGTACAAATCCTGGAGATAATTCGCCAGCGGCAGATACTTGATGTCCTCACCCGGCCGTGCATAGCGTTTGGCGATAGCGATCTGATCATCCGCTTTCAATAATTCGCGGGTCTGCAGATCCAGGGTCTTGAGATCGAGCGAGGGGAAATGGCGACGATACATCCCCAGGGCATTGAGGAACCACGCCAATCGAATCAGGCCCCCGATCAGCGGCCGGATGCGCCTGGCGGTAGCCAGCCGTCCGCGCAGGCATTCGGGGAATACCGGATCCAGCAGAACCAGCCCTGCGGTTTCCTGCGGGTAGCGGGTGGCAAAGTGCAGGCCGACCTGTGCCCCCAGACTGTGCCCAACAATGACCGCCCTGCGAAAACCTTCCTGGGCCAGAATGGCATGCACATCATCGGCCCAAACCTCGTGGGTCAGCTTGCCTCGATAGGGTGATGTGCCATGACCGCGCAGGTCGATACGCACCAGGCCCCAGGAACCGGCCAGATGTGTCTGCTCGACGAATTCACTCCAGCGCGTCAGGTTGCTGGCCACGCCATGAATCATGACCAGCGCCGTATCCTGGCCGGGCGCCTTGACTGCCCGGTAACCCAGCTCCACGCCGTTATTTGTCTTAACGGTACGCACGCTCTCCATACTTCCCACACGCCCATAATGAATGCGGCATCTGCCCTGCCGGTTCAGCCCCGAAGATGTCTTGGATTGATTTTAAAAAAAGCCCAGCTACGACTTAAGCCTTTTGTACCCATTATAAACAACCAGAGCTAACGTATTGAAATGGTATGCCTTCGGAAAGTAGATAGACACCATGAATTTGATTCATGATTGCCTTATTGATCATATGGTAGTTTAATATTGTCTCTTGTAAGCCGATAAGTAAGGTAATAATCTGGCAAATCCATGGCTTTATGAATGAAATCGATGACAGAGACATTCACGACCATGCGGCCAGAGATACTTTTTGGGCGTACCGATACCCGCGCCGTAACCCGTGGGCAGGGAGGTATGGGATGATACGATACAGACAGATAAAGATCACTTTCAGCCTATTGATCGCCGGCATAGTAGGCACAAATGGCGCCTGGGCCAGCAGCTGGGGACCGGACACCAATGCCACAAACAAGGACAGCATCGTCAATACACGCCATAACATGACGATGAGCTACTTGCAGGGCCTCACCCCTGGCCAGTCTGGCATCAATGGAGATTCCGCACTTGCATGGATGTCCGGTACTCGTAACCAATATAATGAAGTCTGCGTGTATTGCCATACCCCGCACGGCGCCAATACGACGACTACACAGGCACCCCT
Source organism: Gammaproteobacteria bacterium RBG_16_57_12 (assembly GCA_001801365.1). GTDB lineage: Bacteria > Pseudomonadota > Gammaproteobacteria > RBG-16-57-12 > RBG-16-57-12 > RBG-16-57-12. The sequence goes on from MGXL01000024.1 coordinate 4,097, forward strand.
GTGGAATCACACCATCAGTACTGTAACTTATCAAACCTGGGCCACCCAGGCGGGCACCTCCTGGTATCCCGGCCCCAGCTCCCTGATCTGCCTGGGCTGCCATGACGGCACGGTATCGATTGATTCCATCATCAATATGCCGGGCTCCGGTAAATATCAAAACAGCAATGCTGATGGCTATGGCGATGCTGCATTCCTTACTAACTGGAGTGGTAATGCAGGCCACTGGCGATTAACTTTTTTTGACCAATTCGGAGGCCTCGGCTGCCGTGGATGCCACAGTGGTGCCGGCGGTACGGCTGGTGTTATACCAGGGTTTGATGCGTTCGAGCTGGGCAAGGATCTGCGCAACGACCACCCGGTGGGTGTAAACTATCCGGCCACGGGCACTCCCAACTTCAATGTCCCGACCAACGAGAAACCCAACAAGGCCAAATACTTCGGCACGGACAGTACATTGAGCAAGGATGATATCCGGCTGCTTTACAGCGGCGGTAATTACAAAGTCGAATGCACCAGTTGCCATGATCCGCACGGCGTGCCTTCGGCAGGCACCGGCAGCACCTTTGTCGGCAGCTTCCTGCGCAAGGATAATGCCGGCAGCACCTTGTGCCTGACCTGTCACGATAAATAAGATTAATAAAGAGAGTGCGATATGAAACGGCATGAATTGATGAAAATCCTGATTATCATGCTCATCGCCGGCGGCATAGGCGCAAATAGCGTCTTCGCGGCTTCGTGGGATCCTTATTCAGCCGCGACAAACAAGGACAGTATAGTCAACTCACGCCATAACCTGACACAAAGTTTTTATTCAGCTTATGGCGCATCTCTTACCCCGCGCGCTATAGCAAGCGGTTCCGGCGCTACCGGAGATAGCGCTCTGACATTGATGAATCTCGCCCGTAATCAATATGGTGAAGTCTGCGTATTCTGCCATACCCCGCACGGCGGCAACATTGCTGTTGCGGCACCGCTCTGGAACCATACCATTAATACCACCACTTACACGACCTGGAACACCCTGGCCGGCACCTCCTGGTATCCCGGCCCCAGCTCCCTGATCTGTCTGGGTTGTCATGATGGCACAGTGTCGATTGACTCTATTATCAACATGCCCGGCTCCGGGAAATATAGTGAAAGCAACAAGGACGGAAGGGGGAATGTAGCTTTTCTTAACAGCTGGAGCAGTACGTGGCACCTCCCTTTGGGGGATGATCTAGGCGTTGTACTTGGTTGCAGAATGTGCCATGGAGACCATACTGATAATCCGCCACAAGGGGCGCCATCTTTTAGGGCTTTCACTATAGGCGCGGACCTGCGCAACGATCACCCGGTGGGCATAACCTACCCGGCCACGGGCACACCCAACTTCAATGTCCCAGCAAATGAAAACGTGGGGAAAGCCAAATTCTTCGGTGCGGATTCAACACTGAACAAGAGCGATATCCGGCTTGTTTATAGCAGTGGTGCGTACAAGGTCGAGTGCACCAGTTGCCACGACCCCCACGGGGTGCCCTCGGCAGGCACCGGCAGCACCTTTGTCGGCAGCTTCCTGAGGAAGGATAATGCCGGCAGTGCCTTATGCCTGACCTGCCACGATAAATAACCCCGGCGTTACTAGCCCGAATATCCCGCCATTGCGTGAATATCGCGAGCTTTGCTCGCTAAAATGGTATGAGATGGTATGCATTCGAGAAATATATAGACACCATGCCTTCGAAAAATCAGATAACACCATCCCACATTTTGCTGCCGGCAATCCGGAACATCTATCTGCCCGGATAGGGCGCGATCGGGGTCAGCTTCCAGATCTCCCGGTTGTATTCCTGCATGGTGCGGTCGGTGGAGAACTTGCCGCTGCTGGCGGTATTGAGAATGCTCATGCGCGTCCAGCGCTCCTGATCCCGGTAGGCCTGCGCCGCGCGCTCCTGGGCATCGGCATAGCTGCGGAAATCCGCCAGCGTCAGCCAGGGATCCTCGCTGCTGGTGATGGCCGCGATGATGGGCTTGTACAGCCCGGGCTCGAATTGATTGAAGTGTCCGCTGTGCAATAACTGCATGACGGCGCTCAGATCACTGTCCGCCTCGATGATCTCCAGGGGGCGATAGTCCTGGCGCATCTGTGTCGCCTGATCGGCGGTCAGGCCGAACAGGAAAAAATTCTCCTCGCCCACTTCCTCGCGGATCTCGATATTGGCGCCGTCGAGCGTGCCGATGGTGATGGCGCCGTTCATCATGAATTTCATATTGCCGGTGCCCGAGGCCTCCTTGCCGGCGGTGGAGATCTGCTCGGAGAGATCGGCGCCGGCACAGATCACCTCCATGGCGGAAACGCGGTAATTGGGCAGAAACACCACCTTGAGCCGGTCACCGATTTCGCTGTCCTGGTTGATCACCCGGGCGACATTATTGATCAGCTTGATGATGAGCTTGGCCATGGCATAGCCGGGCGCGGCCTTGCCGCCGATCAGCACGCAGCGATTGGTCCAGTTGGCGCTATCACCCCGCTTGATGCGCTGATAGAGATGAATGACATGCAGGATGTTCAGCAGCTGGCGCTTGTATTCATGGATACGTTTGACCTGCACATCGAACAGGGCATCGGGATCAAACACCACATGGCATTCCTGCAACACCAGCGCGGCCAGGCGCTGCTTGTTGGTGCGCTTCACGTCGCGCCAGCGGTGCCGGAATCCGGCATCGTCCGCACAGGGCGCCAGCTTTTTCAGCTGCCCCAGGTCGGTGAGCCATTCCCGGCCGACCGCCTCGCCGATCAAGCGGCTCAGGCCCGGATTACACAGCGCCAGCCAGCGCCGCTGCGTCACGCCATTGGTCTTGTTGTTGAATTTCCCGGGCCAGAGCTGATGGAAATCCTGGAACAGGCCTTCGCGCAGCAGCCGGGAGTGCAGCTCCGCCACGCCATTGACCGAGAAGCTGCCGACCATGGCCAGATGGGCCATGCGCACCATGGGCTCAGCGCCTTCATCGATGATCGACATACGCCGCTGACGCTCGGTATCGCCCGGCCAGCGCCGCGCCACATCGGCCAGGAAGCGGGCATTGGTTTCATAGATGATTTCCAGCAGGCGCGGCAACAGGTTTCTGAACATCTGCACCGGCCATTTTTCCAGGGCCTCGGGCAACAGGGTATGATTGGTATAGGCCATGGTGCGTGTGACAATCTCCCAGGCGGCATCCCATTCCAGGCGCTGCTCATCCACCAGCAGACGCATCAATTCCGCCACCGCGATGCTGGGGTGGGTGTCGTTGAGCTGGAAACAATTTTTGGCAACGAAGCCTGAGAAATCGTTGCCGTGTATGCGTTTCCAGCGCCGCAACACGTCCTTGAGGCTGGCGGCAGCCAGAAAATACTGCTGACGCAGGCGCAACTCCTTGCCGTTTTCACTGGCATCGTTGGGATACAACACCATGGTGATGTGCTCGGCATCATTTTTCGCCGCTACGGCATCGGCATAGTCTCCGGCATTGAATTCACCGAGATCGAACTCGTCGGTGGCCGTGGCCTTCCACAGGCGCAGACTGTTGACCGTGTCATTGGCATAACCCGGCACCGGGATATCATAGGGAACGGCCAGCACATCCCGGGTATCCACCCAGCGCACCCGCCAGCTGCCCTGGTCGTCACGGTAATGCTCGCTGCGCCCGCCAAACTGAATACGCTGGGTGAATTCCGGGCGTTCCAGCTCCCAGGGATTGCCGTCGCGCAGCCAGTGATCCGGTTCCTCCACCTGATAGCCATTGCAGATGGTCTGACGGAACATGCCGTAGTCATAGCGCAGCCCATAACCCAGCACCGGCAATTGCAGGGTGGCGCAGCTATCCAGAAAACAGGCCGCCAGGCGGCCCAGACCGCCATTGCCCAGTCCGGCATCGTGCTCGCTGTCCGCCACATCCTCCAGCGCCAGGCCGTAATCATAGAGGGCCTTGTGTACGGCATCCGCAATGCCGAGATTGAGCATGGCATTACCCAGGGTGCGGCCCATCAAAAACTCCAGCGAGAGATAACAGGTGCGGCGGGCATCCCGCCCTTCATAGGCATAGCGGGTATCTTTCCAGCGCTCCATCAGGCGATCCCGCACGGTGTAGGCCAGAGCTTCATACAGATAATGGCTGGTACAATGATGCTGATCCCTGCCCAGGGTGCGGTTGTAATAACGTTGAAAATCTTTCGCGATGGCCACCTGATCCATGGCCAGAGGTGATAACTCGGTCAACTTCGGATCCGGCGTCAGGAGATTCGGCTGAT
>MGXL01000024.1:8391-8570 GCA_001801365.1 Gammaproteobacteria bacterium RBG_16_57_12
CGATGGCCACCTGATCCATGGCCAGAGGTGATAACTCGGTCAACTTCGGATCCGGCGTCAGGAGATTCGGCTGATAGGCTTGCATGGCGTTTAATCACTTTACTGTTGTTATGTCGACAGGCCAAATGATACTACGAAATAGTCCTCCCACGCGCCTCACAATATCAACCCTGCCCCTT
>MGXL01000024.1:8581-8704 GCA_001801365.1 Gammaproteobacteria bacterium RBG_16_57_12
GCAATGTGGGAAACAATAGCCGGATGAATAAATCCCTCTCTGAAACCACCATCCCCCTGCATCTGCCGCTGTTTCGCGGACAACAGCGCCTGCATATCGCCCTGGTCGGCATGCCCAATAGCG
>MGXL01000025.1:0-5320 GCA_001801365.1 Gammaproteobacteria bacterium RBG_16_57_12
CCTTGTCATGCGCACCATAGCTTACCGCGAGGCTGTGGGCGCCCGCGTTGCTGGCCATCTGCAGATCGTATTCCGTATCGCCGACCACCAGCGTTTGCGCCGGCTCCGCCCCCAGTTCATCCATTATCTCATGCAGCATTTGCGGGTGAGGCTTTGAACGTGTTTCATCGGCGCAACGTGTCGAATGAAAAAGGCGTTCCAGACCCACCTGGCTGAGCGATCGGTTCAGGCCGCGCCGGCTTTTGCCGGTTGCCACGGCAAGAAAATATCCCTGCCGGCTCAATTCCGCCAGCAACTGCTCCACCCCCGGAAACAACTGTGAATTGCGCCCGGTGTCGGCCAGAAAATGATAACGATAACGGTCAACCACCCGCGTGTAATCATGTTCGCCGGCCTCTGGATACAGGGCTGCAATGGCCTCATATAGGCCCAGGCCGATGATGTTGCGGATGGCCCCATCACTGCGGTTTTCCATGCCGATATCGGCGATGGCCGCCTGCATGGCGCCGATGATTTCCGCGGCCGAATCCATCAAGGTGCCATCCCAGTCAAATACCACCAGGCGGTAGGTTTTATTCATGATTTACTTTCCAGCTTATCCAGTAAATTATCCAGATCCTCATCGAGGGGAGCGGTGATGCACAAGTGCTGGCCCGTCACGGGGTGATCGAACTCCAGCGAACGGGCATGCAGAAACAGTCTTTTCAGACCCAGGGTGCGCATTTCGGTGTTGAAGCCCGCATCACCGTATTTCTCATCCCCGGCTACGGGGTGGCCGATATGGGCCGCATGCACGCGAATCTGATGCGTGCGGCCGGTTTTAAGGTGCACACCTACCAGGGTGGCCTGTCGATAGAGTGTTACGGGCTCGAAGAAACTCAAGGCCTCTTTTCCGGCATCATTGACCACCACGATGCGCTCGCCGGACTTGAGGGTATTTTTCAGCAGAGGGAGATCGACGGCGCGCCGACCTCCCGCCATCCTCCCCTTCACCAGGGCCAGATAGTATTTTGTAATCGCATTTTCCCGTAGCTGATCATGTAGCTGTCGCAGAGCGCTGCGTTTTTTGGCCAGAATCAGACAGCCGGAGGTGTCGCGATCCAGACGATGCACCAGCTCAAGTTTCTGCGATCTGGCATCGGCCTGCCGCAAGGCCTCGATGACACCCAGACTTACCCCGCTGCCCCCATGCACCGCCATGGCGGAGGGTTTATTGATGATAATCAATTCATTATCTTCATACAGGACACGGTTTTTCAGCAGATCCAGCAGGCGCTGTCCCGCCAACACTGGCGATCTTGCCTCCGTTACCCGGATAGGTGGAATGCGGATTTCATCACCCGCCTGCAGTCGGTATTCCGGCTTGCTCCGCCCTTTGTTGACCCTCACTTCTCCCTTACGCAACACCTTGTAGATCAGGCTCTTGGGGACACCCTTGAGGTAAGTCACCAGGAAATTATCAATGCGCTGGCCCTGATAATCCGCAGTGATTGTGACAAATTGCACGGCTGGAGGACCGCCGGAGGCACCATTGTTCATCTAACTGATTTTCCAAAGGTTATGTAGCGATAAAAAATTGCTGCGTTTTTAGGAGCTTGCTATTATAATGTAAACCGTATTCGTAAATGTATTAATTATTGTGGCCATGACGTCCTGCGTATGGCTGCATTAGCTAACAGACCAGGTTCCCGGTATATATTTACTTATATTCGAACACATGGGTTTATGGGTGCCGCTCCGCTATCGATGTAATGAGTGGCACAGACTTAACATTAAAACGCTCGCGACCAACACGGTCAGACCGATTATTCGATCGCCAATCCACAGGATTAGGCCAGGCACATAACATCAGTGCATCAGGCCGCGGCATCATAATCGTCCCGCATGGTCGGGCGCGTGAGAGATCAATATAATGAAAAGAATGCTATTTAACGCAACTCAGCCGGAAGAGTTGCGGGTTGCCATGGTTGATGGCCAGAAACTGTATGACCTTGATATCGAAACCACCGTCCGCGAACAGAAAAAATCAAACATTTACAAGGGACTAATAACTCGCATCGAGCCCAGTCTTGAAGCGGCCTTTGTCGATTATGGCGCAGAACGGCACGGTTTCCTGCCCCTCAAGGAAATTTCCCGCAGTTATTTCACGCCTGATGCCGATCTCAGCGGTCGCATCAACATCAAGGAGGTGCTCAAGGAAGGCCAGGAAGTCGTTGTGCAGATCGACAAGGAAGAGCGCGGCAACAAGGGAGCGGCCTTAACCACCTTTATCAGCCTGGCGGGCCGATATATGGTGTTGATGCCCAACAATCCCCGTGCCGGCGGCGTATCGCGCCGCATCGAAGGCGAAGAGCGTAACGATCTGCGCGAAACCTTGCAGGAACTCGATGTCCCCGAAGACATGGGGCTGATCGTGCGTACCGCAGGTGTGGGCAAAAGTGTCGAAGAACTGCAATGGGATCTGGATTATCTCAAGCAGCTCTGGCAGGCCATTGAACACGCCGCACAGGAACGCAAAGCGCCCTTCCTGATTTATCAGGAGAGCAACATCATCATCCGCGCGATTCGCGACTACCTGCGCAAGGATATCAGCGACATCATTATCGATTCCCCGGAGGTCTACCAGCAGGCCCGCGAATTCATGCAGCTGGTGATGCCGAACAATCTCAACAAGATCAAGCTGTACCAGGACACCATCCCACTGTTCACGCGCTATCAGATCGAATCCCAGATCGAGACCGCCTTCCAGCGCATGGTTATCCTGCCCTCCGGTGGCGCCATTGTCATCGATCATACCGAGGCCCTGGTATCCATCGACATCAACTCGGCGCGGGCCACCAAGGGCGGTGATATCGAAGAGACCGCGCTGAATACCAACCTGGAAGCCGCCGATGAAGTCGCCCGGCAATTACGCCTACGCGACCTGGGCGGACTGATCGTGATCGACTTTATCGATATGTCCTCCACCAAGAATCAGCGCATAGTGGAAGATCGCCTGCGTGATGCCCTGAAGATGGATCGTGCCCGGGTTCAGGTTGGGCGTATCTCGCGTTTCGGTTTGCTGGAAATGTCCCGGCAGCGCCTGCGCCCCTCCCTGGGTGAGTCGAGTCAGCACGTCTGCCCGCGCTGCAATGGACAGGGCAGTATCCGTGGCATCGCCTCCCTGGCGCTCTCTATCCTGCGCATCATCGAGGAAGAGGCCATGAAGGAAAATACCCACGGGATTATCGCCCAGTTGCCGGTGCATGTGGCGACGTTCCTGCTCAACGAAAAACGTTCGATTATTCGCGGGATCGAGGAGCGTCAGACCGTTTCGGTAACCCTGATTCCCAATCCCCAATATGAGTCCCCGCATTACCATATCGAGCGGATCAAGCGTAGTGAAGCATCGACTGAGGAACCCGGGCAAAAGAGTTATGAATTGATTAAACAGCGGGAACCGGAAGCCGAGCAGATCACCACTGTAACCAAGATCAAGCCCGAAGAACCGGCGGTTAAAGGGGTGGTGCCCGCCAGCCCGGCACCTATGGCGCCTACCGAGACCGAGGCGGCCAAGCCCGCTGAAAGTAGCGGATTTATCAAAAAGCTTTGGGGAAGTTTGTTCGGGGGAGGCACTCCAGAGAAGAGCAAAGACGAACAGGCGAAGGCCAGAGCTACTTCCCGCCAAGAGCAGCGCCCACCGCAGCGTGGTGGCAAAGCGGGCGGACATCCACGCCGACAGGGTCGGCCCCAGGGCACTGCTGGGCCTCAGCGTAAACCCACCGTGCAACCACCAGTGGAAGCCAGAGGCGAACCGGCCGGCAGACCTGCACCAACGGATGCCAACGCACCGCGAGATACAGGTGACCGCGAAGGTGCCGGCCGCTCCGGCGGTGGACGCGGCCGCAGTCATCGCTCATCCAGGCGACGTCAGCGCGGACCATCAGATCAACAACAGGTGCGTACCGACGACACAGCGCCGCAACAGCAACAAGGGCCGGCGACTGAACGTGCGTCGACAGGTGTTGCTGAAAATAGGGATGAAGTATCAACACAGGCTTATGAGGCAAAGCAACACACGCCCCTGGAATCCCATAAACCTGTGACAGCCGATGAAACCAGGCCTGCAGCACAGCCCACGACTGTTACAGGAACTTACAGCCCGCCACCGACCAGCACCCAGCAAGCGGTATTGCCTCTCGAGCCGGCGCCTTCAGCGCCTGCGCCACAACGTGAGGCCTATGAGGCCGAGCAGCCGAAACAGGCCACGGCGGATAACAGTTAACAACCCACAAAAAAGGGCGCCTCAAGCGCCCTTTTTTATGAACAGCAAATCTTGATCGTCGCCCGCAGGGCAAGATGATCGGACAAGGGTTCGGTAAGGGTGCTGATATCGGTTACGGTCATATCCCGGCTGACCAGGATATGGTCGATGGCACGCACCGGATTCCAGCTGGGGAAAGTGGCGGGTGTATGTTCCGGACCAGAGAGCCCGGTCCGCGCGAATAGCCGCCCCATCTCCGGCGAATCGATAGTACAGTTCATATCTCCCATGACAATCACGCTGCGATAGCGATTTACGATGTCGGCGATATATTCTATTTGCGCCATGCGCGCCTTACGACGCAGACTCAGATGGGTAATCAGTATCACAACCTGATGTCCCCTGATTTGAAAATGAGCTTCCAGCACGCCGCGCCCATCCCGCAAACTGGGTAACCGGTGACGATAAACCGCTTTGGGCGGCACCCGGCTCAGCAGGCTGTTGGAATGCTGCGCAAAGCGGCCGATATCGCGGGTGATCATCTGATCACAATATTCGTACCCCGCCTTTTCACGCAGATAATGCGCCTGATTGATAAACCGTGTGCGCAACGAGCCGGCATCCGCCTCATTGAGCGCCACTATATCGTAGTTGCTCAAGATTCGCGCGATGCGCTCCAGGTTGGACACCGACTGGCCATGCGGCATGACATAACGCCAGCCGTGAGAGATCATGTGGTGAACGCGGTGGGAACCGATGGCTACCTGCATGTTATAACTCAATAGATTCAGCGAGATGGCATCTTCTGAATGTGTGACGGGGAATTCACTTATTTTTATCATATTGAACAATACTATCAGTCATTCAGGCACGGCTCCATGCGAGATTATAAAGAGCCAGGACACGATCTGGTGAATTTAACTCAGTCCAGGGCTTGACGCCGAATAAACTTGGATTATGATCGTTAGTCCGGCACCATTGAAGAGGATGATTCAAATGGCCTCCATTATACGGAAGTTCACAACCGCCCTGGTACTTGGATTGATACTTACCGGGGGGTGCGTCTATGCCCAGGAA
>MGXL01000025.1:5341-6200 GCA_001801365.1 Gammaproteobacteria bacterium RBG_16_57_12
CAAGGCCAACTCGCCTTTAACAATGGCCAGTTTGATGATGCCCTGGCCTATTGGACCGATTCGGCGAAAGCCGGTGATCATCACGCCCAGGTGTTGCTGGGGCTCATGTATGCCAATGGCTGGGGAATTGTGAAGAGTATCACCGATGCCGCGTATTGGTTCCGCCAGGCGGCAGAACGTAACAACTCGGACGCGCAGTTTTTATTGGGCATGCTTTTCATGAGCAACGCGGATAATACCAATACTGTGGAAGCGATACACTGGCTGCAACGCGCAGCCGACAACGGTGACCGCATGGCCCAGGCCTTCATCAACAAGGCGCAGCAAAAAGGCTGGATAAAGACCAGCGAACCTGCCAGCTAATCATCCACTTTCTGACACCACTGCCCTCTCCCACGACTGCGGTGTTTGAGATATGATCCCTGCATGACCTCCTCCACTGCCGAACATCCTGTCCGTCTCGACAAATGGCTATGGGCGGCACGATATTACAAAACCCGCTCGCTGGCCAGCGACGCCATCAATGGCGGCAAGGTGCATGTAAACGGCGCCCGCGCCAAACCTTCCCGCACAGTCAGATTGGGTGATGAGATTCGCATCACCAAGGATATCTATCAATTTATCATAACGGTCATCGCCGCTTCGGATACACGCGGCCCCGCATCTGTGGCAACAACACTCTATGCCGAATCAGCGCAAAGCCAGCAGGCCCGGCTCAAACTTGCCGAGCAGGTGCGCGCTCAGCAGCCGGCCAATTCAAGCAGTGACCACGGGAAGCCATCCAAAAAATCGCGCCGTCAAATCATCCGCTTCCTGCGCCAGGACCATGAATAACACTCACCTGTTGTCATAGAAGCGG
>MGXL01000025.1:6215-6519 GCA_001801365.1 Gammaproteobacteria bacterium RBG_16_57_12
CTGCCCTTGCCCTTGTGTGAACAAACGCAGCTCGCAATCTTTTTTGCCCTCAATCGCGACCTTTGGTCGCCCCCACAACAACACTGCCTTCTATCGACCGTGGGAGCGAGCGCCAGCTCGCGATCTTCCGCCTCTGTATGAGAAAAAGCCCGAGAACCCTTCCCCCGGGCTTTTGCATTTACCCGTCACAGATTCGTAGGGGGGATAAGCGTAAGCGCATCCACCATGGTGTCAATTGATTCTCCAAAGGCATGGTGTCTATTTATTTCTCGAATGCATACCATCTCATACCATTTCAATTACT
>MGXL01000026.1:0-796 GCA_001801365.1 Gammaproteobacteria bacterium RBG_16_57_12
AGTCTCATGGCCGCGGCATACGAGAGGTCGATGATCCGGTCGTCATGGAACGGGCCCCGGTCATTGATCCTGACCACCACCTTGCGGCCATTGTCCAGATTGGTGACCTCGGCATAGGTGGGCAGAGGTAATGTTTTGTGTGCCGCCGTCATGGCATACATGTCATAGGACTCGCCACTGGAGGTCCGCTTGTTATGAAATTTGGTGCCATACCAGGAAGCGAGACCCCGCTCCACATAGTCCGCATTGCTGGCCAGCACGGTATAGCGCCGGCCGTTCACTTCATAGGATGGCGGATTGCCGTATTTGCTGAACGGCTCGTTGCGGGGGACGGCGTCGGGGATGGCAGAAACATCGACCTTGGTGGATGGCGCGCTGTCCCGCTCCTCGAACAGCATCCCCGTACAGCCTGACAACAGCAGCACCAGTGCGGCCAACCACGTGCGGTGAAAGATTCTGAACTGGTTTTCCATGGCAACCCCGAATTAACGATCCGGTAACTTGATTATAACCAGGTTATTCGGCATCTGCCGGACCGGCTTGACGTTGCTCGCGTATCGCCTGGCTCAGTTGATGGACCGCCATGGCGTAGAGCGGGCTGCGGTTGTAGCGGGTGATGACATAGAAATTCTGGTAGCCGAACCAGTACTCGCGGCCATTCTGTGTTTCCAGCTCGATAAGGGCACCCGGCAATCCTGGCGCCGGATTCTCGACCGTGATGCCGTAATCCGCCAATGCCGGCGCCTCGCTATGGGGTTTGGGGCCTTTCTCCAGGATCTTTCTGTAAGCTTCCCCC
>MGXL01000026.1:846-2835 GCA_001801365.1 Gammaproteobacteria bacterium RBG_16_57_12
GCGACACTGCCGATGGCATCGGCCGTGCTGTTGAGCAGGTCACGCACGCCATCGCCGTCAAAATCGACGGCATAGTGACGATAACTGCTGGCGATGAACTGCGGCTTGCCCATGGCGCCGGCATAAGATCCCTTCAAGCCCAGCGGGTCCATGTGCTCTTCGCGGGTCATCAATAAATACGCGGCCAGCTCGCTGCGGAAAAATGCCGCGCGCGGCGGATAATCAAAGGCCAGCGTGGTCAGGGCATCGATCACCCGGTGTTTGCCGGCAGAGGCGCCATACCGGGTTTCCACGCCCAGAATGGCGACGATAATCTCCTCGGGCACGCCATAGGTTTCACTGGCGTGCGCCAGATCGGCGGCATGATCGTTCCAGAATTTTACGCCCTGCTCGATGCGGGCATCGGTCAGAAAAATCGGCCGGTACTGGAACCAGGGTTTACTCTCGGCGGGACGGGTGATGGTCTCGATGATATCCGGGCGCAGCTTTACTTGCCCGAACATGGCCAGCATCTGTTGCCGGTCGAATTGATGCTGGACCACCATCTCATCGATAAACTGCATAACCTCCGGCCGGCTGATCAGCGCATCACCCGCCTGCGCGGTACCGATCTGGCCGGCCATAAGCACCGTCAGCAACCACGCCGCCAGGATCTCCCGGCCCGGCCATTTTCCCAGCCTCATCTTCATTGCTTCATCTCTTCAACAATTTGCGGTGCGAATGCACCGACATCAGTATACCGAACCCGGCCATCAATGTGACCAGGGAAGTGCCGCCATAACTCACCAGAGGCAAGGGCACACCCACCACCGGCAGCAGTCCGGAGACCATGCCGATATTGACGAATACATAGATGAAAAACGTCAGGGTCAGGCTGCCGGCCAGCAGCCGTGAAAAGCTGTCCTGGGCCTGCACCGCGATCAGCAGGCCGCGCATGATGATGAACAGATACACGGCCAGCAGGATCAGCACCCCGATAAAACCGAATTCCTCGGCAAACACCGCCAGAATGAAATCAGTGGAACGCTCCGGCAGGAAATCCAGTTGTGACTGTGTGCCGTTGAACCAACCCTTACCAAACACCCCGCCGGAACCGATGGCGATCTTGGATTGTATAATATGATAACCCGCCCCCAGCGGATCGTTTTCCGGATTGAGAAAGGTCAGCACCCGCTGGCGCTGATAGTCCCGCAGCGTGTACCACAGCAGCGGCGCCAAAGCGGAGGCCAGCGCGGTCAATCCTATTATCAGGCGCGCCGACAATCCGCTCAGCAACAAAACAAAGATGCCCGAAGAGGCGATCAGTAACGCCGTACCCAGATCCGGTTGCTTGGCAATCAGCAGAGCCGGCACCAGAATCATTGCACTGGAGATCAACAGATTGCGCCAGGCCGGGGGTAAAGGTTTGTCGCAGAGAAACCAGGCGATGGTCATCGGCACCACCAGTTTCATCATCTCGGAGGGTTGAAAGCGGATAATCCCCAGGTCCAGCCAGCGCTGGGCACCTTTACCGATATCGCCAATTATTTCCACCGCCAGCAATAGGCACACCCCGATAGCAAACAGCCAGGGCGACCAGCGCCGCAGATGCTCAGGCGAAATTTGCGCCAGCACCAACAGGATAACCAGGCCCAGCACAAAACGCATGCCCTGCGCCTCCAGCCGGCCGATACTCTGGCCGCTGGCGCTGAACAGAATCATCATGCCCAGGGCAAACAACACCAGGATGCCCGCCATTAACGGCACATCCACATGCAGACGCATGGCCACCCAGCCGGATTTTTGCTTCTGCGATACTGTTTCCAATAGCGACATCAGGGCGCTCCTCCCAGATAGGCATCGATGACCTTGCGGGCGATGGGGGCCGCCGCCGAGCCGCCGTGCCCGCCATTTTCCACGATGACCGCCACGGCAATACGGGGCTTATCCATCGGGGCAAAGGCGATGAACAGGGCATGGTCGCGCAGGCGTTTGGCCAGCGCCTCCGCA
>MGXL01000026.1:3031-8007 GCA_001801365.1 Gammaproteobacteria bacterium RBG_16_57_12
CGCTCTTCCGCCTTAGTAAGCACATCTACTGCCCGGCCCAGCATTTTCGGGCGTACAATCTTGCCCCGTACGGCCAATATCCCGACGGCGTGCGCCAATTGCAGGGGGGTGGCCACATTATAACCTTGCCCGATACTGGCGCTCAGACTCTCGCCCAGATACCACGGCTCACCCAAGTTCTTGCGTTTCCAGTGCGTGGAGGGAATGATGCCGGCCGCTTCGCCGGGAATATCGATACCGGTCAGATTGGCGAAACCGAACTGCACCAGGAAATCGTGCAACACATCGATATTCATATCCTTGCCGACATCATAAAAATACACGTCGCAGGATTCGATAATGGCCCGGTTAAAATCGGTATAGCCGTGGCCTTCCTTTTTCCAGTCGCGGAATTTGCGATCCACCCCCGGCAAACGATAGGACCCTCCACAAAAAAGTGCCTGCTCCGGACTGCGTTCGCCAGTCTCGAGAGCCGCCAGGCCGACAAAGGGTTTCAGGGTCGAACCCGGCGGATACCGTCCGCGCAGCGCTCGATTGAACAGCGGCTGGTTGGGGGATTTATTCAAGGCATCAAAGCTTTTGGCGTCGATGCCGGTCACGAACTGGTTCGGATCAAAACCTGGACGGCTGGCGAATACCAGCACCTCGCCGGTATTGGGCTCTATGGCCACCACCGCGCCATTCTCCTCACCCAAGGCCGCCTCGGCAATGGTCTGCATATTGATATCCAGATTCAGATAGATATGCTTGCCGGGCTTGGACGGGATACGCTCCAGCTCGCGGATCAGGCGGCCCTTGGCATTGGTTTCAACCTGCTGATAACCTTCCTCGCCCCGCAGCAGTTCTTCATAAAATTTCTCGACACCGGACTTGCCGATATACATGATGTTTTCATATTTGGCTCCATCCGGGCCTTGCAGGTCCTCTTCGCTGACGCGGCCCACATAGCCGAGCGCATGCACGGCCAGCTCCCCGAACGGGTAATAGCGCAGCAACCTGGCATCGATATCCACGCCCTGGAAAAGATGGCGATTCATGGCAAGACGCGCCACTTCTTCCTCACTGAGACGATAGCGCAAGGTGACTGGCTTGAAGCGGCGGGTATTCTTGAGTTCCTTCTTGAAACGCGCCAGATCGGCATCGGTGATCTCGACAATGCCGGCCAGGTCAGCCAGCACGGCATCCATATCCTGGATACGCTCGGGCACCAGGGTCAGGGAATAGGCGGGCATATTCTGCACCAGCAGGGCGCCGTTGCGGTCAAAAATCAGCCCGCGCGTCGGCACCTCCGGCACCAGGGAGACACGATTCTGTTCCGAGAGTGTGGTGAAATGCTCGTGGCTGAAGATCTGCAGGTAGACCATGCGCGCAACCAGCGCCCCGAGCAGGACCAGGACAATGCCAAAAGCGGTGGTGACCCGCCCGGTAAAGATCGCCGCCTCGCGGGCATGGTCCTTGATGGCGTTGCGGTCAGACATGACGGCTATCCGCCGGAATCTTTTTCAGCAGGCTGCTATCTAACATGAAAATGACGTCGTATCGTCCGCAGCAGGCCAAATACCCATGGCCACAGCAACATGCTGGTGACCGGCGTGATCCAGTACCACCAGGACTCGGTCACCTGGCCACTCATTCCTTTGACCCATAACACAATCATCTGTTGCAGCCCGATGAGCATCATGACGCTCAGGGCCTGCTGCCATAAGGGGAACTGCCGCATCCGCTGATGGACCTTGATCACCAGATAGGCCACCAGCGCCAGGGCGGCGGCATGCACTCCCAGCAGCACCCCCATGACCACATCCAGCAACAATCCCACCAGCCAGCCGATGGTGACACCGACACGTTCCGGTAGGGCTAAAGTCCAGTAAATCAGCACCATCGCCACGAAACTGGGACGCAAGGCCTCGAGCCAGTCCCACAGGGGCACCATGACCAGCATCATGGCGGCAACAAACGTCATGATGATCACCCCGCCGCCATTGTGTCGAAGCTGCGCCATTCCTTACTCCGCTCCCGTTGGCGCAGTCTCTGGTCCCGCCGCCGCGGGCTGGGCCATTTGCACCAGCAACACCTCGCGAATCCGATCGAGCTGCGCGGACGGTGCCACCAGCACCTGGGCATAGGGCCGGGTGATATCAACATGGATGCGCTTCACCACGCCCACCGGATAGCCGGAGGGGAAACGCCCGCCCAGGCCGGAGGTCACCAGCAAATCGCCCTCCTGGATATCCGCGTTAGTGGGTATATTCAGCAGGGCCAGTCCCTCATCCACCCCGCCGGTACCGACGGCGATGGCCCGCAATCCATTGCGAATGACCTGCACCGGGATGGCGTGGGTAGGGTCATTGATCATGATGGCGGTACTGGACACCGGCCCGACATGGAGGATCTGACCCACCACGCCATTGGCATCCAGCAGCGGCTGCCCGACAAAGAGTTGATCCTGACTCCCTTTATTAACGACAATCTGGCGCGCAAACGGGTCCATATCCACGGCAAGCAATTCGGCGACAATCACCTCTACGCCCAGCTTGCGGGAGGAGTCCAGCAAGTCACGCAGCCGGGTATTTTCGGCTTCCAGTGCAGCGGTCTTCTGCAACTTCTCCCGGAGCAGGAGATTTTCGAACGTCAACCGGTCATTGCGCGCCAGCAGGGCGCGGCGCGTCGACGTTGAATCGGCGATCCAGTTGCCCAGGGTGACCGGGACATCAACCAGGTATTGCAGGGGGTAGATCAGCAGTGACAGGCCGGAGCGGATGCTTTCCATGTGCCGGTAGCGGTGATCCATGGTCATCAGCGCGATGGAGACGAGCAATAGCAGGACGAGACGGAAGCCGAGTGATGAGCCTTGGGTAAATATGGGTTTGATTGCCAACCTCCCGCACAGGAATCACTCGCCAGGAATGCTCAGCGTGATTCGGACAATCACATACCGCTCGGCGCGAGGATCATGCCTGCGCCATCATTCATGGGCGAAGACATTTCTACCGTACTCATCGATCATTTCCAGGGCGCGGCCGCCACCGCGGGCAACGCAGGTCAACGGATCATCCGCCACCACCACCGGCAAACCGGTTTCTTCCAGCAGCAGTTTGTCCAGATTGCGCAGCAATGCACCGCCACCGGTCAGCACGACACCGCGCTCGGCCACATCGGCGCCCAGCTCGGGAGGGGTCTGCTCCAGCGCGGTTTTGACGGCGCTGACGATACCACTGAGGGGTTCCTGCAGGGCTTCGAGGATTTCATTGCTGTTGAGGGTAAAGCTGCGCGGCACGCCTTCGGCGAGATTTCTGCCACGCACCTCGATCTCGCGCACCTCATCGCCGGGGTAGGCCGCGCCGATCTCATGCTTGATGCGTTCCGCCGTGGCCTCACCGATCAGCGTGCCGTAGTTGCGCCGCACATAGTTCACGATCGCCTCATCGAAACGGTCGCCGCCGATGCGCACCGAGGCGGAATAAACGATGCCGCTCAGCGATATCACCGCCACCTCGGTGGTCCCGCCACCGATATCGATGACCATCGAGCCGCGCGCCTCGCTCACCGGCATGCCGGCGCCGATGGCGGCCGCCATCGGCTCTTCAATCAGAAACACTTCGCGGGCACCGGCCCCCAGCGCCGATTCCTTGATGGCGCGCCGCTCAACCTGGGTGGAGCCGCAGGGCACACAGATCAACACCCGCGGACTGGGGCGGAAAAATTTGAACTTGTCTTCATGCACCTTATGGATGAAGTGCTGCAACATTTTTTCGGTCACGGTGAAATCGGCGATCACCCCATCCTTGAGCGGACGGATGGCGACGATATTGCCGGGGGTGCGGCCCAACATGCGCTTGGCCTCGATACCGACCGCCTCCACCGTCTTGGGACCACCTTCGCCGCGATCCTGGCGGATGGCCACTACGGAGGGCTCATTGAGCACAATACCTTTACCCCGAACGTAGATCAACGTGTTCGCCGTACCCAGATCGATGGAAAGGTCGTTGGAAAATAATCCCCGTAATGATCCAAACATGGCAGAATAGGTCTTCTCGTTAAGATAGCGGTTTAAGAATAGCGCTTAATGTATCAATTCTGAGGGGCTTTGGGCAAGGCGCCAACTGTGATAAGTTTACTTTATTTGACGCACAACACGAAACGGAGACCCTGC
Source organism: Gammaproteobacteria bacterium RBG_16_57_12 (assembly GCA_001801365.1). GTDB lineage: Bacteria > Pseudomonadota > Gammaproteobacteria > RBG-16-57-12 > RBG-16-57-12 > RBG-16-57-12. The sequence continues at coordinate 7,185 of MGXL01000026.1, forward strand.
ATGTCACTGGACAAAGCGGATGTGGTGAAAATTGCTCATTTGGCGCGACTGGCCATCAATGATCAAGATATTCCGGAATATGCCAAAAACCTTTCCAAAATTCTGGGTTTCGTCGAACAGATGAACAGCGTCGACACCCGTAACATCACCCCGATGGCGCATCCGATGGATGTCGCCCAGCGCCTGCGCGCCGATGACGTCACGGAGTCCGACCAGCGGGAAAAATTTCAGGCCATCGCCCCCCAGGTGGAGGCTGGCCTGTATCTGGTGCCCAAGGTGATTGAATAATCTGCGCCTGGACCCGGCCGCGATCACTCTTTCAGGATCAACATTCCGATGCATGACAAAACCATTGCCGAATTATCCCGCGGATTGCGCGACAAGGCGTTTTCCTCGGTTGAGCTGACGCGCCACTTTCTGGCGCGCATCCGCCGCTTTGACGCGCAACTCAACAGCTTCATCACCATCACCGAGGAACGTGCCCTGGCCCAGGCAGCAGCGGCCGATGCCAGACTGGCCGCAGGACAGGGCGGCCCTCTGACCGGCATCCCCATCGCGCAGAAAGACATCTTCTGCACCGACGGCGTCAGGACCAGCTGCGGCTCCCGCATGCTGGACAACTTTATCGCACCCTATGACGCCACGACCGTGCAGCGCCTCAACACCGCCGGCACGGTGATGCTGGGCAAGACCAACATGGACGAATTCGCCATGGGGTCGTCCAATGAAACCAGTTATTACGGCCCGGTGCGCAATCCCTGGAACACCGCCACCGTCCCCGGCGGCTCCTCGGGCGGCTCGGCCGCCGCGGTGGCTGCACGCC
>MGXL01000026.1:8038-11622 GCA_001801365.1 Gammaproteobacteria bacterium RBG_16_57_12
GATACGCCAGCCGGCATCCCTGTGCGGCATCACCGGCATCAAACCCACCTATGGCCGGGTGTCGCGTTACGGCATGATCGCCTTCGCCTCCAGTCTCGACCAGGGCGGGCCCATGGCCCGCAGCGCAGAAGACGCCGCGCTGATACTCAACGCCATGGCCGGCTATGATGAGCGCGATTCCACCTGCCTTGATCTGGCGGTGCCGGATTACAGCGCCACACTGCAAGACAGCCTCGCCGGCTTGAAGATCGGGCTGCCCCGGGAATATTTCAGCGCAGGCCTGGACAGTCAGGTGGGCGCCGTCATCGAGGCGGCCATCAAGCAATACGAACGGCTGGGCGCGACGATCAAATACATCAGCCTGCCCAATACCGCGCTGGCGGTGCCGACGTATTACGTCATTGCCCCGGCGGAGTGTTCGTCCAATCTGTCGCGCTTCGATGGGGTGCGTTTCGGTCATCGCTGCGAGCATCCCAAAGATCTGGCCGATCTGTACCAGCGCTCCCGCGGCGAAGGCTTCGGCACCGAGGTCAAGCGCCGCATCATGATCGGCACCTATGCCTTGTCGGCCGGATATTACGATGCCTATTATCTCAAGGCCCAGCAATTGCGGCAGATGATCAGCAACGATTTCAAACAGGCCTTCGGCGACGTGGATGTCATCATGGGGCCGACCTCGCCGAGCACCGCCTTCAAGCTGGGGGAAAAAACCGCTGATCCGGTCACCATGTATCTGTCGGATATCTATACCATCTCCGTCAATCTGGCCGGCCTGCCCGGCATGTCGATACCCGTCGGTTTCGCCAATGGCCTGCCGGTGGGCCTGCAACTGATCGGCAATTATTTCACCGAGGCGCGGCTGCTGAATGTCGCGCACCAGTACCAACAGGCCACCGACTGGCATCGCCAGGCGCCGGCCGGATTTTAATTTGATTTGAGAAGGTTAACGAAATGGAATGGGAAACTGTCATCGGCCTGGAAATCCACGCCCAGCTCGCCACCCGGAGCAAGATTTTTTCCGGGGCTGCGACCGCCTATGGCGCCGAACCCAACACCCAGGCCTGCGCCGTGGATCTGGGTCTGCCGGGCGTGCTGCCGGTACTGAATCGCGAGGCGGTGCGCATGGCGGTGAAGTTCGGGCTGGCAGTCGGCGCACAGGTGGCGCCGCTGTCCATCTTTGCGCGCAAGAATTATTTCTATCCCGATCTGCCCAAGGGCTACCAGATCAGCCAGTACGAACTGCCGATCGTCGAACATGGCAAGATCGATATTGAACTGCCCGACGGCGCCACCAAGACCATCGGCATCACCCGCGCCCATCTGGAAGAAGACGCCGGCAAATCCCTGCACGAAGACTTCCACGGCCTGAGCGGCATCGATCTCAACCGCGCTGGCACACCCTTGCTGGAAATCGTTTCCGAGCCGGACATGCGTTCCGCCGCCGAGGCGGTCACTTATATGAAGAAGATCCACTCCCTGGTGCGTTATCTGGAGATCTGTGACGGCAACATGCAGGAAGGCTCATTCCGCTGCGACGCCAATGTCTCGGTGCGACCCCGGGGGCAGGAAAAATTCGGCACCCGCGCCGAATTGAAAAACATCAATTCCTTCCGTTTTGTCGAGAAGGCCATCAATTACGAAGTGGAGCGCCAGATCGACATCCTGGAAAGCGGCGGCAAGGTGATTCAGGAGACCCGCCTGTACGATGCCAATGCCAACGAAACCCGCCCGATGCGCAGCAAGGAAGAGGCGATGGATTACCGCTATTTTCCCGACCCGGACCTGCTGCCGCTGAAAGTGGAGCCGGAGTTTATCGAAGAGGTGCGCCAGACCCTGCCCGAACTGCCGGATGAAAAGAAGGAGCGCTTCACCTACGAATACGGGCTGTCGGCCTACGACGCCGGCGTGCTGACCGCCAGCCGCGAGCTGGCCGATTTTTACGAGGCCGCCGTCAAGGCCTCCGGCGGCGAGGCCAAGCTCAGCGCCAACTGGGTGATGGGGGAGTTGTCCGGGGCGCTCAATAAAAACAACCTCGATATCGGCGCCAGCCCCGTGACCCCGGCCCTGCTCGGCGGCATGCTGCAACGCATCAGCGACAACACCATCTCCGGCAAGATCGCCAAGCAGGTATTCGAGGCCCTGTGGAACGGCGAGGGCGATGCCGACACCATTATCGACAAACACGGGCTGCGGCAGGTGACCGATACCTCCGCCATCGAAAAGGTGATCGACGCGGTCATGGCCAACAACCCCGAGCAACTGGCGGCCTATCGCGCCGGCAAGGACAAGCTGTTCGCCTTCTTCGTCGGCCAGGTCATGAAGGAGTCCAAAGGCAAGGCCAATCCTCAGCAGGTCAACGATCTGCTGAAGAAAAAGCTTTCATCGTAGTAAGGCGATCCGATGCTGCGAGACCATGAGCGCGACACCCTGCAGCGCTTTCTGTTTGACCACGCGCCGGTGCGCGGCGAAGGCGTGCATCTGGATACCAGCTGGCGCGTGCTCAGCGAACACCATGGCTATCCGCCGGTAGTGCGCGACCTGCTGGGAGAGATGATGGCCGCCAGCGCCCTGCTGGCCTCCACCCTCAAGTTCGACGGCCGTCTGACCATCCAGGCGCAGGGCGATGGCCACATCCCGCTGATCATCATGGAAGCCACCAGCGAGCGTACCCTGCGCGGGCTGGCCCACTGGCGCGATAATGTCCAGCCGGCGCCGCTGGCAGAGCTGCTGGGCAAGGGCTATCTCGCCATCACCATCGAGCCGCGCCAGGGCCGGGAGCGCTATCAGGGCATCGTCGGCATCGAGGGCGACACCCTGGCGGAGTGTCTGCAAAATTACCTGCTCCAGTCCGAGCAGCTCGACACTCACATCTGGCTGGCTGCCGACAACTATCAGGCCGCCGGCCTGCTACTGCAGAAAATGCCGGAACAGGATCAGGTCGAGGATCATGACTGCTGGAACCGGGTGGTGCACCTGGCCAACACCATCACGCCCCGGGAACTGCTGGAACTCCCCACCGCCGGCATCGTCCACCGGCTGTTTCATGAAGAGGACGTGCGGCTGTTCGATTCCCTGCCGATATCGTTCCGCTGCTCCTGTTCACGCGAGCGGGTGGCCGACATGCTGCGCAACTTCGGCATTGATGAGGTACATAAGCTGCTCGATGAACAAAACACCGTCGAGGTCACCTGTGAATACTGCAACCAGCCCTATGCCTTCGACCGTGTCGATGCCGAGCAGGTCTTTGCCGCGGCCCACAGCCCGGACACACCGCCCACTCAGCATTGATGGCCTACCTGGGCAGGCGGGGAAATAAGAGAGGAATAAAGGGCTCTGACCCCTTTGGCCAACCAACTATGCCGACCCGGTGGGCTGAATGAAATGAAGTCCAACTGTAGAAGTAGCCTGCTATTAAGATAAGCGCTTACTCCAGCTCCAGCTCCACGGGCTGCAAGGCTTGCTCTTCAAGGGCATAGCCGCGCATCTCCAACACCCCCTCGGTGTTGAGCGAAATGATCAGGCGCAGGGCCTGCGGATATTCGGTGTGTTGACGATCCAGCTCGGAGGGCAGGGGCGGGGTGTCG
>MGXL01000026.1:11744-12282 GCA_001801365.1 Gammaproteobacteria bacterium RBG_16_57_12
TATCGGCTTTGGCCCGGCGCCAGTGACTGTCGACCTCGAAGGGATATTTTTTGATGCCATAGAGGCTTTCGTGCTCACGGGTATTGATCTCGATCTTCAGTTTGAGTGTGGCTTCAGGGTCGGCTTCGGGCACAAACTTGAACACCAGATGTATCGAGTGTCCGGCTTGGGCTCGATTGCATTTTCCCAGCCATGCGAGCGCATCGCGGATGGCGTCGACCGTGGCGCCGATGGGTTCCGGCTGCGTCTGCACCAGGTCGATGTCTTCCGAGTAGCGCAGAGGCTGGCGGAAAAGCAGCTTGTTGATGGCGGTGCCGCCACGAAAGGCAATTTTCCCCGCCAAGGCCGGTGAATTGAATAGGTCACACAAGGCGCGGCAGATGATCAGATCCTGCTCCACCTGCCTCGAATCCGGCCAGGGGGCCTTGGCGCTCCACTCCTGAATATAGGAGGCCGGGATCAAAAATCGATCTCCACGGGTTCGTTGATCACGAGCATCCACTTGGAATCTTTCTCGTGCATAACAGCCAGAGACCCG
>MGXL01000026.1:12328-15789 GCA_001801365.1 Gammaproteobacteria bacterium RBG_16_57_12
TGGCAAACGGTACCAAGGCCTTGGCCTGGCGCGCATGGCCGGAGCAGTCCAGTAGATACCCGAGCCGGCGCACTGCAGAGTTCTCGTAGGCGATGGCGGTTTTCGCCAGCGTGCGTGGGTCAGCCTTTGCGCCGATATCCAATGCAATCTGGGCCACGCCATTGATGCCGCCGGCTTTGTGAAAGTAACGCGCGCAATCCAGGAGGGTCAACTCCACACCGGCCACCTTGGCGTAACCCGCCTCGCTTTTCAGTTGCCCAAGCCAAACGGGCACGTTGGTTTGCGCAAAGGCCGCCGGGCTCTGGTAAATGAACTGGAGCCGGTGGCGGCCAATATCAAAGGCCCGCAGCTGCTTCGGGACGATCACCTGAAAGACCATGGCCGCCTGATGCGAGGCGCCATGGAAGGCCGCCGCCCGCAACAGGGAGATTCGATAATCGAGGCCCAGGTAGTTCATCAGCGGATCGATCCAGCGTACCGGGTCCGGCGCCCCGGCCACCCGGTCCTCGGGCCGCAGGATCAGGTAGAAACCGCGTCGGGGGCTTGCCAGCCGCTGCTTCCTGGCCAATCGGCTGGCGGCGGCAATCAATGCCTCCGGACTCAGGCCAAGTGCTGCCAACGCCTCTTCCCGGGAGAAGCAGGCGCGGCCGCGGGAAAGCTGTTCATCAAGGTATTGATCGAGAGAAGCCATTCCCCATTTATATGACAAAAACGACGCGATGACAATGTTTTTGCATATGACTGGGGGCAGGCTCTGATCTGACGTTATCAAGTCGTACCCCATCTTAAATTAAAATGGACCGGCCTATAAAAAGGGAGGGGAATGAAGAAGGGGTTTGATCAACAGCTCGAATGGTGGCTACGCACCAAGGTGAGCGCTTACTCCAGCTCCAGCTCCACTGGCTGCAAGGCTTGCTCTTCAAGGGCATATCCGCGCATCTCCAACACCCCCTCGGTGTTGAGCGAGATGATCAGGCGCAGGGCCTGCGGATATTCGGTGTGTTGACGATCCAGCTCGGAGGGCAGTGGCGGGGTGTCGGGGTGTGAATGGTAGATGGCGAACAACTGCTCGCCCTGCTCACGGATCTGGCGCAGGGCCTCGATCTGGGAGCCGGGTTCCATCTCGAATCGGTGGGCGTTGTCAGCCGCGGCGTTCATCACCGGGTAACAGCGTTGCGGACGCCCGTCCCGGGCCGAGATCAGGCCGCAGACTTCCAGCTGCGGTGACTGTTGGGCCTGTTGCAGCAGTTGATTGACCAGGGGACGGGGGAGTTTCACGGTCGTCATGTATCGCCTCAACTGCGCATGCGCTCAGGTTCGGCGACACGCTTCGTGGCGCATACCGGACAGTCCGGATCCTTGGCCAGCTTCAATGTGCGCCACTCCATACTCAGGGCATCGAGCAGCAGCAGCCGCCCGCCGAGGGTCTGGTCCAGCCCCAGCAAAATCTTGATGGCCTCGGTGGCCTGCACGCTGCCGATGATGCCGACCAGGGGGGCCAGTACACCATTCTGTGAGCAGGATTGGTCCTGTTCTTCACCGTCCTGATACAGACAGCGGTAACAGGGGCTGTCGTCCCGCTCGTTATGGAACACCGTCACCTGGCCTTCCAGGCGGATGGCGGCGCCGGACACCAGGGGTGTGCCGGTCTCCACGCAGGCGCGGTTGATCATGAAGCGGGTGGTGAAGTTATCACAGCAGTCGACCGCCACGTCGGTCCGGGCCAGCTCGGCCAGCAGCTCGTCGCGGGTGAGCGCCCTGGCGATCGCGTCCACTTCGATCTGAGGATTCAGCGCCAGCAGGGTATCGCGCGCCGAATCCACCTTGGGGCGGCCGATGTCCTGGGTGCGATGCACGATCTGGCGTTGCAGATTGGACAGGTCGACGACATCGTGATCCACCAGCGTCAGGCGGCCCACGCCGCCGGCCGCCAGATACACGGCCACCGGCGAGCCCAGCCCCCCCAGGCCGATGACCAGGGCGCGGGACGCCAGCAGGCGGGACTGGCCTTCATAGCCGATCCCCGGCAGCAGGATCTGCCGGCTATAGCGCAACAGTTGCTCGTCATTCATGGCTATCGTAGATGGCGCAGATGCCTGGGCCGCTCATCGCGACAGCCGTGTTTGCCATGCCGGAATTCGTTGATGAACAGCTGCTGGGTGTCTTTGGTGTGGTGGGTGATGCCCAGGTTGATGCACTGGGTCTCTTCGGTGAAGTAATACAAAGCCCGCTTGAGCTTGGGCAACAGGGCGCTGTCCAGATGGAAGCCCAGCTCGATCAGGGTGCTCTCGATAATCTTCAGGGTGATCCGGGCGATACTGTAGGTCACGCGCAGGGTATGCTCGTCGGTGCGCTCCACCTGCTCGATCAGCTGGATGGCCTCCAGCAACTGCTTGGCTGAACCGGCCTGGTCTGGGTCGGGATGGAACAGGGTGTTGAAACCTACCTCCCGTGTCTTGATCAGGTCGGAGGAGGCACTGCGCGAGTCCGTCATAAGCTACCTATCGCAGAGTTCACCGGCGTGCTGTCTTTGCGCGTGCGGCGGAACGACGTGTTAGGCCGGCATGTTCTGCCACTTCGATGAGGGCGCTTAACGCCTCATTTACTGCACGTTCCGTTGGAAATGCCGCCGCCACTTTCGGGTCAAGCAGAACAAGATTCGTTCCAGCCCCATACGCCTCCAGGTATTTACCTCGAACACCTTTTCCAAGATCCTCTCGACGGTACTCGGGGCGAAGTTCATCACGCTCAACCTTCTTCATAGATTTTCCTCTATTGATATTGCTGACTATCAATCGGATCATCATTTCCCGCCTGCCAGACTGGCGCATGCCACTCTGGCATGTCCGGCGTAATCGTTATAATCAACAATCTCAGAATAGCCAAACTCCGCCAGCAAAGCCACTACCTCGGCGCCTTGATTAAAACCGTGCTCCAGCAGCAACCAGCCGCCGGGCGCAAGATGTTGTATTGCTTCGCTGATAATCTGGCGCAAATCGGCCAAACCCGTGGCGCCGGAGGTCAGGGCGGTTCCGGGTTCAAAGCGCACGTCACCCTGGGCAAGATGGCTATCACCCTCGGCGATATAGGGCGGGTTGCTGACGATCATCTCAAAACGCTGGTCCGGCAGGGCGGCACACCAGGACCCTTCACGGAAACTGACATTCTCGATCCCCAGTTGCGTGGCATTTGCCCTGGCCACGGCCAGCGCCGCGGAAGAGCGGTCTGTCGCCACCACTTCACAGCGCGGGCGTTCACTGGCAATCGCCAAGGCGATGGCGCCGCTGCCCGTGCCCAGGTCGGCAATATGCCAGGCTGCGTCGGGCGGGATCAGCGCCAGCGCCAGCTCCACCAGACGCTCGGTTTCCGGGCGCGGGATCAGGGTATCGGCCGATACCGTCAGGGTCAGCGACCAGAACTCGCGGTAACCCACCAGATAGGCCACCGGTTCACCGGCCGCG
>MGXL01000026.1:15847-16662 GCA_001801365.1 Gammaproteobacteria bacterium RBG_16_57_12
AGGTTCGCAGCCAGACGCGGGGCTTGCCCAGCACATGAGCCAGCAACACCTCGGCGTCGAGCCGGGCGAGTTGCTGCTTGGCCTTGCTAAGGGCTTGTGAGACGGTCAATTCGGTCATGGCCTGGTGCCTGTGGAGGGCGCAATACGAAACGTACCGCGCCGAATGTACCCCACCTGCACCGCCATCACAATCATCATACATTCAATATCGTATGGCGTAATGTAGGGTGCCAATAAGCGCAGCGCATTGCACCGGATGTTTTCATTCGGCGCAATAGGGATTGCCCTACGATCTCTTGATCTCCTGGCCGGATGGGCGGATGTGGGCCATCGGGATCAAACGCAGCCTGACACCCGGGCCGGAACGTGGTTTCCACGCCGCCTGCGCGGATTTGGCGCCCGAACGGAAATTTGTCGGCTACAAACCCCGGCACGGAGCGTTATCGTCTGACGCCCGATATCGAGGCCATTTCTCTCGTGTCGCTGGCGGCGGAATTGCGCGCCGCATGAATCCTCCACGTAAAAGGAGACCTGCCTTTCCAAACGATCGCGTATTTTTACATGTCGCGGGTTTTTACATTGACAACGCAGTCGTCATTTGTAATCTTGTATGACGACTATGGCGACGATATTTGGAAAAGAACCGGAACCATATATAGATCGGGCACTTGACCTGCAGGCGATCCTTGAGAAGAAATCGCTGTTTCTTCTGGGTCCCCGGCAGACGGGCAAGACCTCGCTTATCCGCCATACGCTGAAGGCGGCAAAGATCTACGATCTTCTGGACACATCGTTATTTCTAGCCGCCTGTCGGA
>MGXL01000026.1:16694-19508 GCA_001801365.1 Gammaproteobacteria bacterium RBG_16_57_12
TTCGATCATTTGAGGCGAATAGTGGGCACTATTTAACGAAAATGATCGAAAAAATGGACCGATTTCACACCACCGCAGTAGATTCCTCCTAAGTCCGACAGGCGGCTAGCCTTGAGCCAAAATCCCGGGAGGCTGGCCCAGGAGCTCACGGCCAATGACCGCTTTGTCGTGATAGATGAAATACAGCGGCTGCCGCTCCTGCTGAATGAAGTTCACAGGTTGATTGAAAGTCAGGGTATCCGGTTCCTGCTTACCGGCTCAAGCGCGCGCAAACTGCGCACCGGCGGCATGAACCTGCTTGGCGGAAGGGCTCGCACGAAATATCTGCATCCGCTGACCCGCCGGGAACTGGGAAGGAGTTTTGATCTACATAAGGCAATCGAGAGGGGTCTGCTTCCATCGATCTACTTTTCCGACGACCCCCGCGCCGACCTGGAGGCATACGCCGGTTCCTATCTCCAACAGGAAATAATTGCGGAAGGACTGACGCGCAATGTGCCAGCCTTCAGCCGGTTCCTGAAGGTGGCCGCTCTCTGCAACGGCACTATCGTAAACTTTACAAATATCGCCAGTGATGCCCAGGTGCCGCGCACGACAGTCTATGAATATTTTGACATCCTCAAGGATACCCTTGTGCTGCATGAGCTTCCGGCATGGCGGCGGTCGGTGAAACGCAAGCCGCTCGCCTCTTCCAAATACTATTTCTTTGATGTCGGGATCGCAGGGCAGTTGCAGGGTCGTCAAGTCCGGCCCGGCACACCCGAATTCGGCGGGGCATTTGAGACGTACATGATGCATGAATTGCGAAGCTATTGCGATTACCTCTCCGGTGAACCGCTCAGTTACTGGAAGTCGACTACAGGCTTTGAAGTGGATTTCATACTTGGCGACCACACGGCCATAGAGGTAAAGGCGAAGGACAATGTGGCGCCTCAGGATCTTAAATCACTGAGGGCATTAAAAGAGGAAGGGGCGTTGAAACATTTTGTATGCGTCTGCCTTGAAGCCCGCGCCCGAAAGGTTGAAGGCATTCATGTCCTCCCGTATGAAGAGTTTCTTGAGGGCATTTGGAATGGAGAGTTTAACTGAGTTTGGAAGAATTTTTCCTCGACTATGTACTTCCGCTCATCTTTCTGATGACAGGAATCGCGCTCCTGGTCAGTGCCGCGTATCGGAGGGCACAGACCCTCGCGTTTCTGGCCAGGGCCCGTGAGACGACGGGCGAGGTGATCGCGCTGGAAGAGGTACCGCCGCAAGAACCCGGCGCTGGCGAACTTGAGACCTATGCGCCAGTTGTGGTGTTCACTGCGGATAATGGGCGTAAGGTCAAATTCACGTCCATGGCGAGCAGCTACCCGCCCAGGTACGCCGTCGGTGACTCCGTGCCGGTGCTCTATGAAGCAAATCGAGCCGATCAGGCGCGGATTCATTCTTTTCATGACCTCTGGATCATGCCCGCATTGTTCGGCGGATTAGGGCTGGCTTTCACCGCGGTTGGCGCAGGGCTGCTGATCTTTGGTGTTCCGGCATGAGCGGCATGGGCGAACAGATCGACAAACTGGCGCGGATGAATCCGTTTCAGGAAGGCGGGGCAGCAATCTGGCTGCAACATCGCTTGTTGCGCCGCTGGTCTGAGGACCATTTCATGGTCGACCCATCTTTTCATTTGTAGACCTCTTGCGCCGGGTTTCGCAAGAAAAAGTGCACTCCAAGCTACGCTTGCTTGATAACGTGGTATTTCCAGGTGCATTTTGCATGTGGCTGAACCGTTTCAGGCTTGTCATGGAAGAACTCATCAATAGCTTTACTGGCGCCCGGCCAGCGCGTGTCCCCATACTCATCAAACATGATCACGCCACCTGGCTGAACTTTATCGTAGAGGACTTCCAGTGAGAGCTTGTAGGATTCGTAGAGATCACAGTCAAGGTGCAGCAGGGCGATACGTCCCTCATACCTGGGTAGAGTCTGGTCGAACCAGCCTTTCACAAGATGTATACGCTCACGGATGACCTCATTACTGAGGCGCCCGTCATGCAATACCTTAAGGACGGTATCAGGCGGATTGGCCCAGAATCCTTTACCCGTGATCGGGGTGATTTCGTCTTTTTCGACCGGGGCAGGGAATCCTTCGAAGGAATCAAAACCAAAATAGGTGCGCGGCTTTCCGATATAGTCGCTAAACAAGGTAAACAGCAAGGCCCCATGCCCGATTGAAACACCACACTCGACTATGTCACCTTCTACATTTTGAACTTTTTCCACCATATCCTTGAAATAAAGATACCGATCCAATGAGCCACGATAAACCCGGGGCAGGAAACGTGAGTGGTTATAGCCTGCGGGGATGCTTTCCTCGAGCGGGTCGATCTTCTCGATTTTGTAGCCAATAGTTCGCAGGCTTTGCTTGATGAGGGACTTAAACAGCATATGTTCATTCCTTGACAGAAATATCAATAAGTAGGCTACATCTCCGGCGGGTGATTAAGCCGGTGGGAATATTCAGGCCACAATGCGACTGCAACATCCGGAGCTAGTCTATCAGAGTGTGTAGATTGTCAGGCATGGCGGTAGTATTGCGGTAAGCCGCATGCGGCGCATGCGCTTCACTTATTGCCCCGTACATGACCAGCCCGCCGAATCAAGCCTTTTTCACAAACTCCGACTTCAGCATCATGGCGCCGACCCCGTCAATCTTGCAGTCGATATCATGATCGCCATCGGCCAGCCGGATATTTTTGACCTTGGTGCCGACTTTGACCACCAGGGATGATCCTTTGACTTTGAGGTCTTTGATCACGGTAACGGTATCGCCGT
>MGXL01000026.1:19560-28380 GCA_001801365.1 Gammaproteobacteria bacterium RBG_16_57_12
GGCGGTTTCCGAATCTTTTGACCATTCGTGCGCGCATTCCGGGCAGACGTACATATTTCCATCATTGTAGGTGTAGGCGGAACTGCACATGGGGCATTTGGGTAGGTTAGTCATGATTGCAGTATATCTCCGTTCAACTGGCCTCGGCCAGGGTGGCCAATAATTCGGCCTGATATTCCTGAATCAGGGGCTCGATCACTTCATCCAGCGCGCCGGCGATTATGGTCTCGAGCTTGTACAGGGTCAGGTTGATGCGGTGATCGGTCAGGCGCCCCTGCGGGAAATTGTAGGTGCGGATGCGCTCGGAGCGGTCACCGCTGCCGATCAGCAGTTTGCGGGTCTGGGCCTGCTCGGCCTGCTGTTTTTGCTGCTGCGCGGCCAGCAGGCGTGCCTGCAACAGGGCCATGGCCTTGGCGCGGTTCTTGTGCTGGGAACGTTCATCCTGGCATTCCACCACGGTGTTGGTGGGCAGGTGGGTAATGCGTATGGCCGAATCGGTTTTATTCACATGCTGACCGCCCGCGCCCGAGGCGCGGTAGGTATCAACCTTGAGGTCGGCGGGATTGATGTCGATGGCATCCACCTCGGCCACTTCCGGCATGATGGCCACGGTACAGGCAGAGGTGTGTATCCGCCCCTGGGATTCCGTGGCCGGCACGCGCTGCACGCGATGGCAGCCGGATTCAAACTTCAGCCGCGAATAGGCCCCCTGGCCGATAATCCGCACGATCACTTCTTTATAGCCGCCATGCTCGCCGGGGCTCTCGCTGATGGTTTCCACCTGCCAGCGCCGCCGCTCGGCATACCGCGTATACATGCGGTACAAATCGCCGGCGAACAGCGCCGCTTCATCGCCGCCGGTGCCGGCGCGTATTTCCAGGAAAATATTGCCCTCATCGTGTGGATCGGAGGGCAGCAACAGGATTTGCAGTTCTTTTTCCAGCTGCGCCAGTCGCGCCCTGGCCTGATGGCATTCGTCTTCCGCCATGGCACGCATCTGTGGGTCACTGTCTTTCTGCATGGCCTCGGCGGCGGTCAGATCGCGCTGCGTGGCCTGGTAATCACTGAAGGCCTTGATCACTGGATTCAGCTGGGAATATTCCTGGGACAAGGTGCGAAACCGGTTTTGTTCGGTGATCACCGCCGGATCGGACAGCAGTGCGCTGATCTCTTCCAGGCGTTCCGAGAGATTTTCCAGTTTGTGCAGGATGGAGGAATTCACGCCACGCCCGGCCTACGGCTCGAGATTCTTGAGATCAAACAGTTCCTGCGCGGCCTTGAGCAGCTCCTCGCGGCCCTCATGGCTGGCCTGGCGCATCTGGCTGCTGGGGGAGTGGATCAGTTTGTTGGTCAGATTGTGGGCGAACTGCTTCAGCACCTCGGCGGCCTCGGCGCCGGCCGCCAGCTTGCGCAGGGCCTTGTCCAGCTCATCGTCACGCAGTTGCATGGCCTGTTCGCGGTAGGCGCGGATCATCGGCACGCTGTTCTGGGCGCGTAGCCAGCCCATGAAATGGGATACCTGGGTGTCGATGATCTCTTCGGCCTGTTTGGCGGCCTCCTGGCGGGATTTCAGCCCTTCCTGAATGATTTCCTGGAGATCGTCCACGGTGTAGAGGTAAACGTCCTGCAACTCGCCCACCTCGGCCTCGATATCGCGCGGTACCGCGATATCCACCATCAGCATGGGTTGGCGTTTGCGGGCCTTGATGGCGCTCTCCACCGTGCCCTTGCCCACGATGGGCAGGGGGCTGGCGGTGGAGGAGATGACGATATCCGCTTCGGCCAGGTGCTTGGGGATATCCTGCAGGGCGATGGCGTAGCCGCCCACCTCATCGGCCAGCACATGGGCGCGCTCGACGGTGCGGTTGGCGATGATGATCCGGCCGATGTTGATTTCCTTGAGGTGGCGGGCCACCAGCTCGATGGTTTCGCCGGCGCCGATCAGCATCGCGGTATGCTGCTGGAAATTGGAGAATATCTGCTTGGCCAGGCTGACCGCCGCAAAGGCCACCGACACCGGGCTGCTGCCGATGGCGGTATCGGTACGCACCTGCTTGGCCACGGAGAAGGTGTGCTGAAACAAGCGGCCCAGGGTCTTGCCGATCGCCCCGGCATCATTGGCGGAGGCGAAGGCGTCCTTCATCTGCCCCAGGATCTGGGGCTCGCCAAGTATCATCGAATCCAGGCCGCTGGCGACCCGCAGCACATGCCGCACCGCCTCCTGGTCAGGGTGGACATAGATATAGGGCTGAATCTTCGCCACGTCCAGGTTATGAAACCCGCCCAGCCAGTCCACCAGACTGGCTTCGGCGCTGGTGCCGCAATAAATCTCGGTCCGGTTGCAGGTCGACAGGATCGCCGCCTCTTCCACATGGGGGTAGGACAGCAGGTCTTGCAGGGCCACAACGATGCGCTCCGGAGAAAAGGACACCTTTTCACGAATCTCCACGGGCGCGGTCTTGTGATTTATTCCGAAGGCTAACAGCGGCATAATATCTAACTATCTGTGAAACTTATGGAATTGTATAGATGTCAATATGGAATACAAGTGAGCCGCCCCTGTTTATGGATGATCCGACGCGCATTTTACCGCGATTCCAAAATATTTGGCCTAATTTGTTCAAGCGGTTATAGTTGGCTCAACACACCAAGGGCTATACCTAAATAGTCAACTCGCACACTGGAATCCCATTCATGACAAAGCTTTCCCTGGCAGTAATCCCCGCAGCATTGATCGCCATCGGCCTGGATGGCTGCGCGACCACCCCGCCCGCACCGGCGGGCGAAGCCGCCCCCATGGAAAAGGCGGCCCCGGAACCGGCGCCCAGGGCGGAGATTCCACCACAACTGATGTATGACCTGCTGAGCGCCGACATTGCCTGGCAACGCGGCGAGCTGGAGATTGCCGCCAAGCAATATAAAAAGGCCGCGGCGGCCTCGAACGATCCGGGCATCCTCAAGCAGGCCACCACAATCAGCGCCATGACCAAGGATTACCCCGGCGCCATCGAGCTGGCCAAGCGCTGGATCAGCGCCGCGCCCGAGGCTGATGAGCCCAGGCAGGCCCTGGCCATGCTGCTCATCAACCAGGGAGAGATTCAGGAACCAACCCGCCTGCTCAATGAAATACTCGGCAAGCAGGGGGGTGGCAACTTCATGGAAGTGGCGGCCCTGCTCGGCCGGCAGTCAAACCAGGATACCGCCATGCAGGTCATGGACGGTCTGATCGCCGGCCATTCCGACAATCCGGATGCGCTGTTCGCCTATGCCCACTTTGCCGCCCGTAACGGCAAGATCGATGCCGCCCTGGAAAAGCTCGACGCGGCCATGCGCAAGAAGAAAAACTGGCCCGACGCCGTGGTGATGCGCGCCCGCCTGATGCAGATGCGCAATGAAAACGCGCAGGCCGCCGACTATCTGAAAAGCCAGCTTAAAGGCCCGCTGTCGACCAATTATGACATCCGCCTGACCTATGCCCGGATGCTGATGGACCTGCGCCAGATCGAGGAGGCGCGCGAGCAGTTCATCCTGCTGGACAAGCAGCATGCCAATATCCCGGATGTCATCTACGCCATCGGTCTGCTGGATCTGCAGACCAATCAGATGCCGGAAGCGGAAGTGCAGTTCACCCGGCTGATCGAAATGGGCGAGCGGCGCCTGGAAGCGAGCTACCACCTGGGACTCATCAGCGAGTTCAAGAAGGACTACGACGCGGCCATCAAATGGTTCAGCGCCGTCACCGGCGGCCAGTTCCATCATTACTCCCATCTCAAGGTGGCCTCGCTGCTCTCATGGCAAGGCAAGGCCGACGCGGCCCTGGGCGTACTGCATGAGCTTAAATCCGGCTCGCCGCAGGAAAAACAGCGCGTCTATGTATTAGAAGGGGAAATCCTCTATCGCGCCAAGCGTTATCAGGCCTCCATGGATGTGCATAACCGCGCCCTGCAGGAGATGCCGAACGATACCGGACTGCTCTATGGTCGCGCCATGGCGGCCGAACGCCTGAATCTGCTGGATCAGGCGGAAAAAGACCTCGCCGACATCCTGAGCCGCGAGCCCGAGAACGTCCAGGCGCTCAATGGCCTGGGCTACACCCTGGCGGATCGCACCAACCGTTTCGAAGAAGCGCACACCTACGTTAAACGTGCCCTGGATCTGAGCCCCGATGACCCGGCCATCATCGACAGCATGGGCTGGGTGCTGTATCGCATGGGCAAGTACGACGAATCCATCCAGCACATCCAGCGGGCCTATGACCTGCTCAAGGACCCGGAGGTGGCCGCACATCTGGGCGAGGTGCTGTGGAGCAGTGGCCAGCATGATAAGGCCCTGCAGGTCTGGCGCGACGCCCTCAAGCAGGACCCCAATGACGAAATCCTGGTCAACACCATGAAACGCTTCGGGCAGGAATGAGGCTATTTCACCATGGCGGCTTAATCCTGGCGCTCGCCCTGCTCACGACCGGCTGCGCGATCACGCCGAAACAACCCCCCTCCGACACTGCACAACAGCAGTGGCAGGCCCATCTCCAGACATTGGCCACCCTGAACAACTGGGAACTCAGCGGGCGTATTGCCGTTAAGACCGGCCAGGAATCCCTGAGCGGCACATTGCACTGGAAACAACAGGCTGATTTCTATGACATCCGCATCATCGGCCCCCTGGGCAGGGGGTCGGTGTCGCTGCTGGGTGACCAACAGCAGTCTGTGCTCACCACGCATGAGGGAAAGTCCTTCTCCGCCGGGAATGCACAGGCGCTGCTCCACCAGCACCTCGGCCTGGACGTGCCGCTCGACTACCTGCGCTATTGGCTGCTGGGGAAGCCGGCACCCGATCTGGTCACCGAGGACTTGCAGCTGGACGAGACCGGCCGGCTCGGCACGCTGAGGCAGGCCGGCTGGGAAATCAGCTACCGCGGTTATACCGATGCGCCGGGGCTGTCCATGCCCGCCAGGATCTTTATCAACAATCATCTGGTCAGTGTGCGGCTGGTGGTGGATCAATGGACCATTCCCGCCAGTTGACTGCCTCACGCCCAATAGCATGAACAGCACCCGCCACCCTGCGCTATCCGACAACTGGCCATCGCCGGCCAAACTCAATCTGTTCCTGCACATCACCGGCCGGCGCCCGGACGGTTATCACCTGCTGCAGACCCTGTTCCAGTTTATCGACTATTGCGACGAGCTGGGCTTTTCGGTGCGCCCGGACGGGCAGATCAACTGCCTGACCGCTCTTCCCGGTGTGCCTGTGGAAGCCAACCTGGTGGTGCGCGCCGCCCGGCGTCTGCAAGCCTTCTGCGGTACACCGCTGGGAGTGGACATCACCCTCACCAAGCGCATCCCCCTGGGCGGCGGGTTGGGCGGCGGCAGCTCCAATGCCGCCACCACCCTGGTCGCCCTGAATCAGTTGTGGGGCTTGAGTCTGTCCCCGCAGCGTCTGGCCGCTCTCGGTCTGGAGCTGGGGGCCGATGTGCCGATTTTCGTTTACGGCCACGCCGCCTGGGCGGAAGGCGTCGGTGAACAGCTGACGCCAGTCGACCCGCCAGAGCCCTGGTATGTGGTCATCTGCCCGCCCTGCCAGGTATCGACCGCCGGGATATTTGCCGCGCCGGAATTGACACGCGATTGTAAACATATGAAAATATCCGGCTTTCTGACAGGCGAGCATATCAATGTGTGTACGCCTGTCGTGGCTGGACGCTACCCTGAAGTCGCCGAGGCCTTGGCCTGGCTAGCGAGATTTGCGCCATCCAGGATGACGGGGACGGGGGCCTGCATATTCGCCGGCTTTGGGGATGAGCCCACCGCCCGGGAGGTACTGAAACAGCTCCCTGAACGCTGGCAGGGATTCGTGGCTAAAGGCATGAATATATCGCCCCTGCTGCTCAAACAGCGGGCATTGGCGCATTCAGTGTGAACCGCTTACCGATCCGCCAGCCTGCTGGTAGATAGAGATAATTGGGGTGTCGCCAAGTGGTAAGGCACTGGATTTTGATTCCAGCATTCCCAGGTTCGAATCCTGGCACCCCAGCCATATTGATTGCACGCACCGTTACCCGGGCGTACTAGGTTTGATAACACCGAGGAAGACCACGTGGCCGACAGTCGGATGATCGTATTCAGCGGGAATGCCAACCCGCCGCTCGCCAATGCGGTCGCGAACTTCCTTGGCAAGTCCCTGGGCAAGGCCGTCATCGATCGTTTCAGTGATGGCGAGATCATGGTGGAAATCATGGAGCACGTGCGCGGCATGGATGTGTTCATTATCCAGCCGACCTGCGCGCCCACCAACGATAACCTGATGGAGCTGATGGTAATGATCGATGCGATGCGCCGCGCCTCGGCCAACCGCATCACCGCCGTGATCCCGTATTTCGGTTATTCGCGGCAGGATCGCCGGCCGCGCTCGGCGCGTGTGCCGATCACCGCCAAGGTAGTGGCCAATATGCTGACCGGCGCCGGCACGCACCGGCTACTGACCGTGGATCTGCACTCGGATCAGATACAGGGCTTTTTCGACATCCCGGTGGATAACATTTACGCCTCGCCCATCCTGCTGGGCGCCCTGTGGCGCAACAAATATCCGGATGTCGTAGTGGTCTCGCCCGATGTCGGCGGGGTGGTGCGGGCGCGCGCCATCGCCAAGCGCCTGGATGATGCGGATCTCGCCATTATCGACAAGCGCCGTCCGCGCCCCAACGAGGCACAGGTCATGAACATTATCGGCGAGGTGGAAGGCCGCACCTGTGTCCTGGTGGACGACCTGGTGGATACCGCCGGCACCCTGTGTCAGGCCGCCGCCGCGCTGAAGCGCCACGGCGCGCGCAAGGTGGTGGCCTACTGCACCCATGCGGTGCTGTCGGGCAAGGCCATCGAGAACCTCGAGAATTCGGTGCTCGATGAACTGGTGGTTACCGACACCATCCCGCTGGGCGCAAAGGCGCAGGCCTGCCCGCGCATACGCCGGCTCAGTATCGCCGAGCTGCTGGCGGAGAGCATGCGCCGCATTTCCCAGGAGGAGTCGGTCAGCTCGCTGTTTATGGATTAAATTTTCGGGCGTCCTCGGCAAACTTGCCGTGGAGGCCCACCCAGTGCCGAACCTGGTCGCAAGGGGAGGCGTAATGTCAAACCAACGGAGTATATCCAATGAGTAAAATTAGTTTTGAACTGAACGCAGAGATCCGTAAGGATGAAGGGAAGGGTGCGAGCCGCCGCCTTCGCCGTACGAACATGGTCCCTGGCATACTGTATGGTGCCGGCATCGCCCCGCAGCCGATTGCCGTCGAGCACAACCAGCTGAAGAACAAGCTGGAGCATGAAGCCTTCTACTCGCACATCCTGACCATCAACCTGGCCGGCAGGCAGGAAAGGGCCGTGCTGAAGGATCTGCAGCGGCATCCCAGCAAGCCGGTGGTGCTGCACCTGGATCTGCAACGTGTCAGTGAAACCGAAAAGCTGCACATGAATGTGCCGCTGCATTTCACCAATGAAGCCGTCGCCCCCGGCGTCAAGGAAGGCGGCATCGTGTCGCACCTGATGAACAGCGTGGAAGTCGTGTGTCTGGCCAGGGATCTGCCGGAATACGTTGAAGTGGATCTGGCTGATCTGCAGCTCAACCACTCTCTGCATCTGTCGGATATCAAACTGCCGCAGGGTGTCGAGCTGGTGGAACTGCTGCATGGCCGGGAGCACGACCTGCCGGTGGCGTCCATCTTCAAGCCGCGTGCCGCTGTTGAAACGGAAGCCGCACCCACAGCTGCGGCCGTTCCAGCCGCAGAAGGTGGCGCCACCGAAGACCAGTAAGCCACGGCTTGCACCGGTCAGTCTGGATGGTGTTATTCGATTGCCCGTATGCATACCATTTCAAAGTCGGCATTGATGGCGGACATCAGTCTCATCGCAGGCCTGGGGAATCCCGGTGCCCAGTATGAAGCGACCCGCCACAATGCCGGCTACTGGTTTCTGGACTTGCTGGCACGCCGCGCGGGCGCGGCCCTCAAGCCCGAGGGCCGCTTCCATGGTGAGGCCTGCCGTATCACCCTGCACAACCATGACTGCTGGCTGCTCAAACCGACCCTCTTCATGAATCGCAGCGGGCAGGCCGTAGCCGCTCTGGCCAATTTTTACAAGATCCCGGCCGAGGGCATCCTGGTGATCCACGACGATCTCGACATTCCCGCCGGCGAGGTGCGCCTGAAACGGGGCGGGGGGCACGGGGGACACAATGGCCTGCGCGATATCCTGGCACAACTGGGCAGCCAGGAATTTCTGCGGCTTCGCGTCGGCATCGGTCATCCGGGACAGGCCCGTGAAGTCACCGATTATGTGCTGGGCAAGCCGAGCACGGATGACAAAGCGCTGATCGATAGAGCCCTGGCGGAATGTCTGACCCAGTTACCGCTGATCATGGTGGGCGAGCTGGAAAAGGCCATGCATCATTTGCACAGTCACAAACCTTAGTTATTTTCAGAGGCAACAGGACAACATCATGGGAATCAAATGCGGTATCGTCGGTCTGCCCAACGTGGGCAAATCCACCCTGTTCAACGCCCTGACCAATGCCGGCATCGAGGCCGCCAACTACCCCTTCTGCACCATTGATCCCAATGTGGGCATCGTGCCGATTCCCGATCCGCGCCTGGATCAACTGGCCGCCATCGTCAACCCCGAGCGCGTGGTACACACCACGATCGAATTCGTCGATATCGCCGGCCTGGTCGCCGGTGCCTCCAAAGGTGAGGGCCTGGGCAACAAATTCCTGGCCAACATCCGCGAGACCGACGCCATCGCCCATGTGGTGCGCTGCTTCGATGACGGC
>MGXL01000027.1:0-642 GCA_001801365.1 Gammaproteobacteria bacterium RBG_16_57_12
GCCGATGCGCGCAGTAAACGTCAAGTCGTCGTCGCCGTCGTTGCGGATCTCGATGAAACGCACCGTGCGAAAGCCGCGCTCTATCTGGCCGTATGCCAGTGGCTGCACCGGCGCGGTCATGACGATCTCGGCATTGGGGATGCAGCCTGCCCCGCTGCAACTCAAGGTGCGATTCGCGCCGCTGGACGGCACCACGGTGATGGTTCGCGCCACGGCCGGTCCGTCGCCGGCGGTCGTGTAGGTGACGGTGCGCGCGGGCGTCGTCGCGCCGACCGGCAGCGCCAAGCCGGGCGCCACGATGGGTGCCCAGGCAAAATCGGAGCCGCCCGGTGCGGCAGCGATGGTGATGGTCAAATCCAGCTCGCCGGTATTCGTGACCGTGAAGGTCTGCGTGGCCGTGCCGGGGTGAACGAGCGTGCCGAAGGCCAGCGAGTTCGTGGAGGTCGCGATCATGGCCTGGGCCATGCGCGCCTCCCCGTCGCAGTCGATCTGGCTATCGCCATTGGCCGGCGTGGTGGTCACCGTGAGCGTGCGGTCGATGTTGTTGCCGGGCGCCGCGGGGGCGAACACGATGTCGGCTTCGAATTCCTCCCCCGGGTCGAGCACAGTTGGCAAGGCCGCGGCTGTGGCGGCGCTGATCGA
>MGXL01000027.1:677-1882 GCA_001801365.1 Gammaproteobacteria bacterium RBG_16_57_12
AGACCGTCATTGCGGATCGTCACCGCGCGTGTCACCGTCGCCAGCGAGGCATTGGCCGCGCCGAGCACCGCCTCGCCGAAGTCCGGATTGTCGTCGACGATGTTGCACAGTCCCGCCGGACGCGGTCCCGTGGTCTGGTCATTGTTGAACTGGTTCGGATGATTGATGATCAACTGGGTCGCGGTAATGCTCGCGCCTATGTTGCCGTTGATGTTGGAAATCGTGAACGGGTTGGCCAGCACCGTGTCGCCGTTGTCGCTGCGCACGATGGCAAGGCGCCACACCTCGTTGGGGTTGCCGGTCGAGCTCCAAACAAACGCCAGCGCCTGATTGGCCGGGCTGAGCGCGAGGTGCGGCAGGGTCACCGAGTTCTGCACCATGCCCTGATCGTGGACCTGGACGAGCCCCGGCGTATTCCCTGCCACTGTAAAGTCCACGATGAAGATCGTGCGTTGTGTCGAGCCGGGCGCGCCGTCGATGAAGCGCAGCAAGGCAAGGAACTCGTTGTTGGCGCCGAAGACATGATGGTCCCAACGGCCATTCTGGAACAGGCCATTGCTGAAGCTCGCATGCTCGACCAGGATCGAGTTTGGCTGGCGCGTGATGGTGATGTTGCCGACATTGACATTCGCCGCCGTGCTGAATTGCGCGTCTGCGAAGCTGCCGTTGCTGAGATTGAGGCAAGCCATGAAGTGTCTCCTTTTTATTTCAGAGTTGTAGTCCGAGCTTCCCCCGCACAGTCACGCAGGCTCTCTGTGAATCACGGAAGAAGTCCAAGGCGAACGATCAGTTACGCCGCTCCGACGAAGTCAAAAGAATTCGCCGCCGGTCGGCGATGTCGCTGAGGCTGCAGCGCCACATTGGGGCGTGGCGTATGCGCAGCCCGGAAACGTGCCCATTAGGATTGAGAGTGATTCTGTGGCCGCGATCGTGTGCGAATGAGCAGGACATGGAGATGCCCATACCTGTCATGCTGGCTGAAAGGTACTGCGCGGCGTTGACATGTTCACCGTTCATCCGTAATGCCCGTACCTGGTCTATTTTAGACATGGTACAGCTCGTTGCCATTGTTTGTCTATCACCGCGATAATTGGTCCATTAGCAGCCTGCTATCCCCGCATCCAGCCATGAAATCTTTCTGCCCACTGCAATAGACGCTGCGGTGCATGCGCACGTTTCCATACGCCGGCGGCGTATCGGTTGGC
>MGXL01000027.1:2179-2775 GCA_001801365.1 Gammaproteobacteria bacterium RBG_16_57_12
GGTCGCCCAGGGAATCACGGTATAATCGACCTTGAATTTTCTGAAACGCCCAAACAATGCATTGACGGCGCAATACCAGGCCTGATGCGCCGCGGTGTGGGTGAACTGAAACGGCCCGGCGACATCGCCGCAGGCGTAGATATTGGGGAAGCGGGTTTGCAGATATTCGTTGACCGCTATCGTGCCGGTAGCTGTGGTCGCGATACCCAGCTCCTCCAGGCCAAAGCCGTGGGTATTGGCGCGGCGGCCCAGTGCCAGCAGCAGTTGATCGAATTCAATTTCGTGCGATGATCCTTCATGTTCGCACACCATGACCTTGCGGCCATCCTGCGCACGAAACGAGCTTGGACTATAGCCGGTATGCACCGTGATGCCTTCATGTTCAAAATATGCCTTTACCCGGTCGGATACCTCGGCATCCTCGCGCGGCAGCAGGCGCGGGCCGCGCTGCACCAGGGTGACCTGGCTGCCGAGACGGGCGAAGCCCTGCGCCAGCTCGCAGCCGATCGGGCCGCCGCCGAGCACCAATAAACGTTTGGGCTGTTCGCGCAGCTCCCACACGGTCTCCGAGGTGAGATAGCCGACGTCTGCGAGGC
>MGXL01000027.1:2811-6249 GCA_001801365.1 Gammaproteobacteria bacterium RBG_16_57_12
CGATGACGATATTGCGCGTGGTGAGTTGCCGCCCGTTGACCGCCACGCCATAGGGCGAGGTGATGCGTGCCGCGCCCTGAATCACCTCCACACCCAGGCTGGCGTAGCGCTCGGCCGAATCGTGCGGTTCGATCCGTTTGATGACGCGCTGCACGCGCTGCATCACGTCGGCAAAGGTAAAATCCGCGGTGGCGGTCTTCATCCCGAATTCCGCCGCGCGGCGGATCTGCTGCATGAACCGCGCCGAGCGCAGCAGCGCCTTGGATGGCACGCAGCCGGTGTTGAGGCAATCGCCGCCCAGCCTGTGTTTTTCGATCAGGGTAACCCTGGCCTTCAGCGCCGCGCCGAGGTAGGCGCAGACCAGCCCGGCCGAGCCGCCGCCGATAACGATCAGATTGCGGTCAAAATGGTCCGGTTTGGCGTAGGCCGCATAGAGCCGGCGTGCCGTGAGATGCCCGATCAGTTTTTTTGCCAGCAGCGGAAAGATGCCCAGCAGGATGAAGGCGGCGGCCAGCCCGGGCGAGAGGATGCCTGAGAGCGAGTCGATCCGGCCGAGCTGCGTGCCGGCATTCACATAGACCAGCGTGCCGGCCAGCATGCCGACTTGGCTGACCCAGTAAAACGTCCAGGTGCGGATGGGTGTGAGGCCCATGGCCAGATTGATCATGAAGAACGGAAAATAGGGCACCAGCCGCAGCGTGAAGAGATAAAATGCGCCATCTTTCGCCATGCCGTCATTGATGGGTTTGAGCCTGTCGCCAAAGCGGGCCTGCACATAATCGCGCAATAAGAACCGCGCAAGCAGAAAGGCTAAAGTCGCGCCGAACGTCGAGGCAAAGGAGATGATCAGCACGCCCCACCACAGACCGAAGATCGCACCGCCCGCCAGGGTCATGAGCGTTGCGCCCGGAATCGACAGGGCGGTGACCATGACATAGGCCACAAAATAAAGGCCTGCGAGCTGCCAGGGGTGATCGGCCTGATAGTGCTGGATGGCAAGCTGTTGGGACTTGAAATGGCCCAGGCTCAAATACTGGCCCGGATCGAAGATAAAGTAGCCGGCAAGCAGGATCACGATCAACGCCCACAGCCAGGGTTTGCCTTTTTTCATCGGATTACCTTTATCATGTAGCCGGATCCAGTATAGTCATTTCATGAACAGCAGTTAAATCATAAAGAAATTACACCATGCGCATAGGAGTGGATTTGGGTGGAACCAAGACCGAGGCCATCGTCATGGATGCGCACGGACAGATCCTACTGCGTGAGCGCCGCATCACGCCGGCGCATGCCGGCTATCAGGCCATCCTGCAGAATGTCGCCGACCTGGTGGCAAACCTGGAAAGTCAGGTGGGGAGACATTGTCATGTGGGCATCGGAACCCCGGGTGCGATCTCCGCCCGCACCGGATTGATGAAAAACTCCAACACCACCTGTCTAAATGACAAACCGCTGTACGAAGACCTGCAGGCGCTGTTGGGGAGACCGCTGCGCCTGGCCAACGATGCCAACTGTTTTGCCCTGAGTGAGGCGCGCGATGGCGCGGGCCGGGGCTGTGAAGTGGTGTTTGGCGTCATCCTGGGCACCGGCGTGGGCGGCGGCATCGTCTGTAACGGGCAATTGCATCAGGGCTTGCAGCATATCGCCGGGGAGTGGGGGCACAACCTCCTGGAGACCGATGGCCCGCCCTGTTATTGCGGACGGCAGGGGTGTATCGAGACCCTGATCTCCGGTCCGGGCCTGGTGTGGGACTATCAGGACTCCGGGGGCGATCTCAGCGTCAACGCCAGGGAGATCGTGCGCCTGGCGGCGCATGGCGATGAACAGGCCGAACTCGCCATGCAGCGGTTTCTCGAGCGTTTCGGCCGCGCCCTGGCCATGGTGATCAATATCCTCGATCCGCATGCCGTGGTGTTGGGCGGCGGTTTATCCAATATCGAACGGCTCTATAACGAAGGCCGGGAGCGGGTGGCACAATACGTTTTCAACGACGAACTGCGTACTCCGATCCTGAAAAATATCCACGGTGACAGCTCCGGGGTGCGCGGCGCGGCCCAACTGTGGCGGGTGGAGGAACTGTAGCGACAGTATCTATCTCACTGTTATCCTTTGTCATACAATACCACCCACGAAACCTTTTCTGCGGAGACGCGCCATGGTCAGACTTGAAACACCTGTGTGTGAATTCGGCAAGCCCGCCATTGATTTTGCCCTGCCCGGTATCGATGGCAAGGCCTGGACCCTGGAGCAGTGTAAAGGCCCCAAAGGCCTGCTGGTGATGTTCATCTGCAATCACTGCCCCTATGTGAAGGCCATACGCGAGCGCATCGTGCGCGATACCAAAGAGCTCAAAGCATTGGGCATCAACAGCGTGGCGATCATGTCCAACGACCCCTCCATAAATGAGGAGGACTCCTTCGCCAACATGAAACAGGTGGCCAGGGAGTTCGGCTACACCTTCCCCTATCTGTTCGATGAAACCCAGCAGGTCGCCAGGGCCTACGGCGCGGTCTGCACACCGGATTTCTTCGGTTACAACAACAAGTTGCAGCTTCAATACCGCGGCCGTCTGGATGCCAGCCGCAAGGATACCGCCCCGGCGGATGTGCGCCGTGATTTGTTCGAGGCCATGAAGCAGGTGGCGCAGACCGGCCAGGGCCCGCAGGAGCAGATCCCCAGCATGGGCTGCTCCATCAAATGGAAGGAAAACTAGTCCTGCTGCTATCCCCTATTGTTAACCCGGCATCCGGGTTTGTAATTTCCCCAGACAAATCCCTTGCAGAAACCGCAGGGAATCATCAGACAACCTCCCCATCATCGGATTTTCACATAGTGATTTTATGGGTTCTCAAGCCACGTAGTCACAAGCCGATAGCTTAACTGGGCGCCTGACACTAAAACGGAATTTGCAACTGAATGCCCGGGTACCGGAATACAACTGATAAGGGAATTTATCCAGCCATCATGAATCAGCCGATCATCAGAAACATTGCGCTTGTGCTGTTGCTGGCCCTGGCCGGCTCGGTGCTGACGCTGGGCAGCTTTTATCTCCATCTGCGCAATACCGCCGGCACCATCGCCTTTGCCGACATCGCCGGCCGCCAGCGCATGCTGACTCAACAGCTGCTCAACAATGCCCACATGGCCCTGACCGGACACGAAGGTGACGACGTGCTGCTGAGGGAGAGTGCCGAGCAGTTCAGCACGGCCCTGCAGGTCATGCGCCACGGCGGCAAGATACTCTCTTATGATCTGCCACCGGCACCGCCAGAGCTTGGCCAGTCGCTGAACGAGCTGGATAACCGGTGGAAACCGCTCAGGGAGGCTGCCCTGGCGCTGGCCGGCGGCAGCGGGGGGCAGGCGGCCTATGACTATATACAGACACATGCCACGCAGCTCACGGAGGCCGCCAACGGCGTGCTGCTGGCGCACCGGACA
>MGXL01000027.1:6255-6514 GCA_001801365.1 Gammaproteobacteria bacterium RBG_16_57_12
GGCACGTTGCGCGATCGCATGCTGCTTGTCCTCGGGGCGGTGATGCTGCTCGATCTGGGCCTGCTCGGCCTGGGCATCAATCTCGTCAGGCGTTACACCAAAGACCGCCACCGGGTTGAGGAAACCCTGCGCCGCGACAAGCAGGAGCTGGAGACGCTCAATGTCCGCCTGACCGAGGCGCACCAGCAGCTCATGCAGTCTGAGAAAATGGCCTCGATCGGCCAGCTCGCCGCGGGCGTGGCGCATGAGATCAACAATC
>MGXL01000028.1:0-2761 GCA_001801365.1 Gammaproteobacteria bacterium RBG_16_57_12
ATGCCAATCCGCGCATCAATGCGGCCTTGCGCGCGCAACTGGATACCCTGGAGCACGTGATCCTCGCCGGCTTTACCCATGAGGCGGTGGTCGAGCTTTCGGAGCGCCTGATTGCGCTGGCCCCGCGCGGCTTGCAGCGCTGTTTTTATGCCGACAATGGCTCCGCCGCCGTGGAAGTGGCGCTGAAAATGAGCTTCCATTACTGGCGCAACCGCGGCAATACCCGCAAGACCCGCTTCATCACCTTGGCCAACAGCTATCATGGCGAGACCCTCGGCGCCCTGGCGGTGGGTGATGTATCGTTATATAAAGACACCTATGCCCCTCTGCTGATGGAGACCATCACGGTGCCCTCGCCGGATTGTTTTTATCGCGAACCCGGCGAAAGCCATGCCGACTACAGCCGCCGCCAGTTTATTCACATGGAGCAGACCCTCGCGCAACATGCTCGCGAGGTGTGCGCGGTGATCGTCGAGCCCCTGGTGCAGTGCGCCGGCAACATGCGCATGTACGATCCCGTGTATCTGACCCTGCTGCGCGAGGCCTGCGACCGCCATGGCGTGCATCTGATTGCCGATGAAATCGCCGTGGGCTTCGGCCGTACCGGCACAATGTTTGCTTGCGAGCAGGCCGGCATCACCCCCGATTTTCTGTGTCTGTCCAAGGGCCTGACCGGCGGCTATCTGCCTTTATCGGTGGTGCTGACGCGCGATGACATCTACCGATGTTTTTATGATGACTATCAGACCCAGCGTGCCTTCCTGCACTCACACAGCTATACCGGCCATGCCCTGGGTTGCCGCGCGGCCCTGGCCACCCTGGACATCTTCGCCGAAGATGACGTGCTGCGTAACAACCGGCACCTGGCCGCAACCCTGCAACAGGCCACGGCGCGCTTTGCCGATCATCCGCATGTGGCCGAGGTGCGCCAGTGCGGCATGATCCTGGCCATCGAAATGGCGCGCAACAAGGACCGGCGCACCCCCTACCCCTGGCAGGAGCGGCGCGGACTGCGCGTCTATCAGCACGGACTGGAGCAGGGTGTGTTGCTCAGGCCGCTGGGCAACGTGGTGTATTTCATGCCGCCGTATATCATCACGCCCGAGCAGATCCATACTATTGCCGAGGTGGCGTGGCAGGGTATTGATCGGGCGACATCGGGTTAGACAGGCTGTCAAAGACAGCCTGCGGGCATGGCCTGGGCACGATCCGTCAGCGGCAGCGCCTGTTCAACCAGGCAGACCACACCTCCGGGTCCGATGGGCACATTAAATTTCTCCAGCACCTGAAAATGGCGCACCATCTCTTTGCGTGGCGATGCCGATTTCTTGAACTCCAGCGGATAGAGCACGCCATCCTTCAGAATCAATAGGTCGATTTCTCTTTGATCCTTGTCGCGATAGTAATAAAACGGCGCAGCCAAACCATTATGCCAATAGCCTTTCAAAAGTTCAGTCATCATCCAGGTTTCCAGCACCGCACCAGCCATGGCGCCTGCCTCCAGCGTCTCAGGGCTGGACCACTCCGTCAGATAGGCGCACAGGCCGGTGTCGAGAAAATAGAGCTTGGGTGTTTTCACCAGACGCTTGGCAATGTTGGTGTGATACGGTTCCAGCAAATAGACCAGGCCGGAACTTTGCAGGATGGAAAGCCAGCTCTTGGCGGTGTTGGGCGCCACATCGGCATCCCGCGCCAGCTCGGCCAGGTTCAACAACTGCCCGGTGCGCGCCGCCACCGTGCGCAGAAATCGCAGAAAAGCCATTTCATTGCCCACGCGCGCCAAATCCCGGATGTCGCGCTGGAGATAGGTTTGCACATACGAACGGTAGAACAGATCACGATCCATCCCGTCATCAAGCGCAATGGCAGGAAAACTGCCGCGCCAGATCAATTGATAAAGTTCTCGAAGACGTAGTGACCTGCCCGACGCACAGCGCGCATTGATCTCTTCAGGCGTCGGCAGAAAGGGCCGCGACTCTTCGGCCTGCCTCATGAGCTCGCGGCGGGACAAGCCTAGTAATTGAATCACCGCCACACGCCCCGCCAATGACTCTGACACCCCTTGCATCAGATGGAAGGGGGGCGAACCCGTCAGCCAGAACTGGTTTGGCTTGCGTGTCTCATCCACCGCCATCTTGATGTAGGGTAACAGCTGGGGTGCATATTGAATCTCATCAATCAATACCGGGGGTGGAAAACGTTGCATGAACAAAGCGGGATCATCTCTGGCCAAGCCCAATACCAGCGGATCATCCAGCGTCACATACCCAAGCTGTTCTCCGGCAGCACGTTGCAATAGCGTCGTCTTGCCAACCTGACGAGCACCCGTTACTAGTACCACGGGAAATTGGAGTGCCGCTTTTTTAACAAAATTTTCCAGGGTGCGGTGTATGTACACGGGTGATTTATCGTCCAATATGCATTTATATTGCATAATAGACGATAATTGACCTGCTGTCATGTGCAGTAACCTATTGATACAGCTGGGTTCGCGCGGGGTCAGCCTAATCCAGCCAGCCTCCACTCGGTGTTGACTGACCCTGGCAAGACCAACGCCTGAGCCATACCCAAGTTGGGAATTATTGTACCCAATCTGGGAATAAGCCTGTGACGGCGCTGCCTCTACTGATCACTGATCGGGCAGGTAGCACGGATGATGTTGGTGCAATGCCTAACAGCACTGTGCTGCGCAAGGGTGTCGGGTTGCACAGGCATGGCAAGAGCAAATCTGGCATGGAGAAAAAAGCGGGGTGGACGAGTG
>MGXL01000028.1:2771-6861 GCA_001801365.1 Gammaproteobacteria bacterium RBG_16_57_12
CCCATATTGACGTAAGAAATCAGCTTTATTTGCTGGCGTACCTCATTCTTCCATCAGATGCGTCACCGCTTCTGCAGCGGCCTTGCTAGCAACGTCGGCTTTGCCTGATTTGCTTTGCTCGATGGCGCTGTTCAGGCTCTTAATGGCCTCTTTTAAGTGTGCAGTGGTCTTCTCTTTGTCAGCGGCTTCAGCATGAGTCTTGGCAGCCGTGGCATGTTCGCCTATACCCGCTGCATCACCTTTCTTGCCGCTTTCTACGGCTTCCACGGCCTGCTTCAGGGCTTCCGCTTTATGGTCTTCAGCCGCAATCGCCGCATTTACGCCCAACAAAGCGACAAACGCGCTCGCCAGCAGACTACTCATAATTTTTCCACGCATGATTTTCTCCAATCAACTAGGTTAGTGTGTTTTCCCCAGACCCACCCGAGCCGGGGTGACTATGAGTACCACGCAGCTGGATTCATGTCCATAGCACTTTGCAGGAGTGAGTTGTCCATCACATTAATAGGCACAGGTATTAGGGTGACAAGTAAATTAATATCGCCAATAGGTTCGGCCAGCGCATGATAACCGCGATTGCTAACACCACACACAGGGTCACACACCACCACACACACAGGGTCCACACAGGGTCGGTCCACACAGGGCAGGCCTTACAAATGACATCGGCCAACGCTCAAACCCTTTTTTCCGCCTGTTTTACCGCTCTGCTCACTGTAGCGTAACTGACTCCAAAATGCTCGCCCACTTGAGCAAGCGTATAGTGCCCACTCCAATAAGCTTGTGCCATGCTTTCGTCACGTGTTTTATATCGTTCAGAAAAATAGGTCAATGGTTTTACAGGAGCCTGTTTTTGCTTTTTGGGTATGTCTTTGAGTGATTGTTCTGGATCAAGCTTGCATTGCATGTCGTTCACGAAGTCATCATCGCCCAAATAAATCTGGTTCTTCAGTTGTTGCCACGGGGAAGGCTGCCCTTTGCCTTGTTGAACAAAGTCGCGATAGCGTTGCTGTGCGACATTTTTGGTTTTAGCAAACCCGGCGAGCACCCAATCGGTTGTCAAACATGCATCGCTTTCGTCATATCCGGCAGTTGCCCGATAACTGCTCCACCGCCACTCTTTTGCACTGCGCACCATGTGTGCCCGCACCGGGTTTAAGGCAATGTAACGCGCCAATTCCAGCAGGTAAGAATCTTTTTGAACCAATATTGCTTTGAATCGCCCCTGGAAAACGTGGCCTACCCGATGATGCTGGCGATTAAAGTATTGAGTGTAGGTGCCGTTGAGAAATTTCATCCCCTTGGACAGGGTCGGAGAATTGGTTTCAATCAATAAATGATAATGATTGTCCATCAGGCAATAAGCATGGCAATACCAGTCATAACGTTCAACCGTGTGGTGCAGCAAGGACAAAAACTGCTGACGGTCAGTATCATCAGTATAGATATCCTCCTGGGCATTGCCACGTGCTGTTACATGGTACAGCGCTCCGGAAAATTCAATGCGCAAAGGTCTTGCCATCACCGCATCCTATGAAATTACAGTTGATGTAGCGTAAAACGATATGTGAGGGATGTCAAATGTAAGGCCTGACCCCGTTGTTGTTTTTGACCCCGTTGTTGTTTTTCGTTGTTGTTTTTTGACCCCGTTGTTGTTTCTCGCGTGTGGGGAACACCGTGGCGAACAACTTCAATCTTCTGGATATTCCGGTTCATCCCCACGCGTGTGGGGAACACGATTGTCGGTAAGACGTGAATCGGAAAAGATACGGTTCATCCCCACGCGTGTGGGGAACACACCATCACTCCCTTGCCAACCGACACAACTCCCGGTTCATCCCCACGCGTGTGGGGAACACAATTACACAATGCGGACTGCCTAGATGTGATGCGGTTCATCCCCACGCGTGTGGGGAACACCCGATTTGGCCTATTGTATGCTCCTGTCCTGGCGGTTCATCCCCACGCGTGTGGGGAACACACAGCTGATTTAACCCTACCCGCTTACGTCAACGGTTCATCCCCACGCGTGTGGGGAACACATGTTGCCAGTGCTGTTGACATATGTTTTCCTCGGTTCATCCCCACGCGTGTGGGGAACACCTCTTTCCATCATCGGCGAATTTCTTTGCAAACGGTTCATCCCCACGCGTGTGGGGAACACAAAATAAGGGGGCTTTATGTACGATGATTTTTCGGTTCATCCCCACGCGTGTGGGGAACACTTGTGGGGTGACTCACTGGGTGAGTCACCCCACGGTTCATCCCCACGCGTGTGGGGAACACAAGGGATACCCAACCCAAAAGAGCGGCCCGTTCGGTTCATCCCCACGCGTGTGGGGAACACTTCCGGCTTACGGACTCGCTCAATGTGATTACCGGTTCATCCCCACGCGTGTGGGGAACACCCATTTTGCATAGGTCGTGTCGATAGCCAGGTCGGTTCATCCCCACGCGTGTGGGGAACACGCGCGCATACTCGTCGATGGCGCCGCCGCTGGCGGTTCATCCCCACGCGTGTGGGGAACACATATACGGGCGGTGGAACCCGAAGGCATTACGCGGTTCATCCCCACGCGTGTGGGGAACACTCCATCGCCAGGTCCTGCTCCTGTTGCGTGGTCGGTTCATCCCCACGCGTGTGGGGAACACAAATGTTTGGGGCGAGGCATGAACGAATTCGGCGGTTCATCCCCACGCGTGTGGGGGACACGGCGCTGATCCGCGACAGCATCAATGACGATACGGTTCATCCCCACGCGTGTGGGGAACACTTGTTATTTTTTAATCTCGCTAAATATTTTTGCGGTTCATCCCCACGCGTGTGGGGAACACACGCCAGCCGGCCCCTATTCCTAATATGGAATCGGTTCATCCCCACGCGTGTGGGGAACACCGTTTTATCGTCGCCCAGATATATAAATACCGCGGTTCATCCCCACGCGTGTGGGGAACACCGATTTTTCAGCATTCTTCCCGAGATCATCAACGGTTCATCCCCACGCGTGTGGGGAACACCATGCCGGATAGCGTCCAACAACATCCTCCCAACGGTTCATCCCCACGCGTGTGGGGAACACAATTGCACTCCTTGTTGCCGGGCTTGCGTTTCCGGTTCATCCCCACGCGTGTGGGGAACACACCTTCCCAGCAGCAGAAAGACTTTGGACAAGCGGTTCATCCCCACGCGTGTGGGGAACACAAGAGTCAGCGCAGCCCGAATGTCAACCCCCACGGTTCATCCCCACGCGTGTGGGGAACACCGGTGATGGGCCTGCCGCCCATTCTGCCATTGCGGTTCATCCCCACGCGTGTGGGGAACACTTTGCTACCAGGGCAATAAAGTGTTTCGCAGCCGGTTCATCCCCACGCGTGTGGGGAACACTGCAATTCCTTCCACAATTCCGGTTCATCCCCACGCGTGTGGGGAACACGGAGGGGCACGCGAAGGGGCTGGGAGGAAAGCCGGTTCATCCCCACGCGTGTGGGGAACACTGGCCGCTGATCCCGAACTCGGCAAAAAATGGCGGTTCATCCCCACGCGTGTGGGGAACACTAGTTAGTATTAACCTCGGTCGCGTCCCTGGCCGGTTCATCCCCACGCGTGTGGGGAACACACCATTTCATGGTGTTTAGCCCAACTGAAAAACGGTTCATCCCCACGCGTGTGGGGAACACCATCGTCATCGCGGGATCACGATTTATTGATACGGTTCATCCCCACGCGTGTGGGGAACACAGCTTCTTGCTGTGCCCATAGCTGTTCAGCGTCGGTTCATCCCCACGCGTGTGGGGAACACGCGTCTTGGCTGGTGACGAAAGATACCGGAATCGGTTCATCCCCACGCGTGTGGGGAACACATATGCTCGATGCACGCCGATGATAGCCCACCCGGTTCATCCCCACGCGTGTGGGGAACACCCATTTTGCATAAGTCGCGTCGATAGTCAGGTCGGTTCATCCCCACGCGTGTGGGGAACACGCGCGCGGTGTGCCAGCGTGGCGGGCGCGATTCGGTTCATCCCCACGCGTGTGGGGAACACAGGTGCGCGCACACACAACATATAGCGGCTTGCGGTTCATCCCCAC
>MGXL01000028.1:6927-8071 GCA_001801365.1 Gammaproteobacteria bacterium RBG_16_57_12
TGGGGAACACGAAAGCCGGACGCTACTGTCCCGAATCAACGGCGGTTCATCCCCACGCGTGTGGGGAACACAGTAGGTTGCGTTACATTAGTGACTTGGCCTACGGTTCATCCCCACGCGTGTGGGGAACACGTGATTACGATCAGAGCGAATGGCAGCGTGAACGGTTCATCCCCACGCGTGTGGGGAACACCCCGGGGGTGGCTCACTGGGTGAGTCACCCCGCGGTTCATCCCCACGCGTGTGGGGAACACTGCTATAGTTTTCATGGTCCCCCCCCATTTTACGGTTCATCCCCACGCGTGTGGGGAACACTTCCAGCGAGTAAAACCCGGACTGGGTAATGTCGGTTCATCCCCACGCGTGTGGGGAACACTTCCACCCATCACGCCACACCGGCACCTTCGCCGGTTCATCCCCACGCGTGTGGGGAACACCGTGTTGCGCGATCATTTCACCGGCGCCAACCCGGTTCATCCCCACGCGTGTGGGGAACACTCTTACAAAAGCATCTTCATCAGCGTGCCCATCGGTTCATCCCCACGCGTGTGGGGAACACGATTTTCTGACCGGACAGAATCTGGCCGACACCGGTTCATCCCCACGCGTGTGGGGAACACATCTCTGCAATCAATCTTGTGCACGTAAAGTACGGTTCATCCCCACGCGTGTGGGGAACACGTTCGCGGAATGCTACCCAGATAATTTTGAATACGGTTCATCCCCACGCGTGTGGGGAACACACTTCCTCCTTCCCATTGAAATTTATAATAATTTCAACGGTGCATAAATCTACCAACAAATCTCCGCCGGAGGAAGAGCTACAATACCCAGCTTCCCGGGAAGGATCAATCCAAATTGTTAAAGATCATCTATAGCACCTACCTGGGGGCAGAACGACACCAACTTAGCGCCATCAAGATCGACCGGGATTCGCCGGTTGGTGCCCAGCGTAACAAAATCGAACCCCGCCTCGTTATTGGTACGCCACGCCATTACAGCATTGCCATCTTCGATTCCCTTTTCGACCTGCTGCCAGATGTGATCGCGCACCTTTGCTGAATAATTGCCTACATAGACACCCGCCCGAATTTCGAGGAGCCAGATGGCCAGTCGACCCCGGAGTCGGGGCGGGGCGTTTTCA
>MGXL01000029.1 GCA_001801365.1 Gammaproteobacteria bacterium RBG_16_57_12
TGCACGGGCTCGACGCGCCGCAGATCGACCCCGGCAACGCGCTGCGCTTCAAGCTCACCGAGATCGGGGAGAAGGAGCGCGTGAACGTGATCCTCACCAACCCGCCGTTCGGTGGCGAGGAAGAAAAGGGCATTCAGGGAAACTTTCCCGAGGACCGGCAAACCGCAGAAACCGCGCTGCTGTTCCTGCAACTCATCATGCGCCGCCTCAAACGCAACCCCAACAATCTTTCCCTCCCCACTCGCGGGGGAGGGTCAGGGAGGGGGTCTGCCCGCGCCGCCGTAGTCGTCCCCAACGGCATGCTGTTCGGCGATGGCGTCTGTGCCCGCGTCAAGGAAGAACTGCTCAAGGACTTCAACCTCCACACCATCGTCCGTCTGCCCAACGGCGTGTTCGCACCGTACACTAGCATCCCGACCAACATCCTGTTCTTCGACCGCGCCGGCCCGACCAAGGACGTCTGGTACTACGAACATCCGTTGCCTGAAGGTCGCAAGAACTACACCAAGACCCAGCCGCTCCAGTTCGAGGAATTCAAGTCATGTCTGGACTGGTGGAACAAGCGCGAGGAAAACGACCGCGCGTGGAAGGTGAGCGCCGAAGAACTGCTTGCCAACAACTGCAACCTCGACCGCAAGAACCCGCGCGGCAAGGTGGACTTCGAGCACCTGCCGCCGGAACAACTCGCCGATGACATCCTGAAGAAGGAATTGCGCATCGCCGAGATTATGGCGGAGATCAAGGCCAAGCTGGCGCAGAAGGTGTGATCATGGCGTGGCCGAAAGTACGGTTGGGCGATGTGTTACGGCGAGTTGAACGGTTCGAGCCGCGCGACGAACTCACCGAATACCCATTCGCTGGAACATACAGCTTTGCTCGCGGCATTTTCGTCGGTGAGCGAAAGCTCGGGTCGGCTTTTGCTTTGCCCAAGATACAAAGAGTTCGCGAAGGTGACTTCATTTACTGCAAGATCATGGCGTGGGAAGGTGCGTTCGGTGTCGCCCCAAAAGAAGTAGACAACTGCGTCATGTCCGGAGCGTTTGTTGTATATGAGGTTAATCGCGATCGTATCGACCAGAAGTTTCTCGATTACTTTTTCAA
Organism: Gammaproteobacteria bacterium RBG_16_57_12; assembly: GCA_001801365.1. GTDB lineage: Bacteria > Pseudomonadota > Gammaproteobacteria > RBG-16-57-12 > RBG-16-57-12 > RBG-16-57-12. The sequence goes on from MGXL01000029.1 coordinate 1,102, forward strand.
AGTACCTGCACACTGGCAGGCTATCGGCAGCCAAAGTTCTGGCACGAATGTTCGGCGACAAAGCCTGCACCCTAGTCAATTTGAGCAAGCTGAAATCCCCCTGCCGCCGTTGGCCGAACAGCGGCGCATCGTGACGCGTATCGAAGCGCTGGCCGCCAAAATCGCCGAAGCCCGTTCCCTCCGCCAGCAAGCCGTCGAAGAAGCCGAAGCGCTTTGGGAACGCGGTGCATCCAAGATTTTCGACAAAGCCACAGAAACGAATCCCGTCCGGCCACTCGTGGACCTCGTGACAATTCGCGGCGGAGGAACGCCGTCGAAGCCCAACCCATTCTATTGGGAAGGCACAATTCCGTGGATTACGCCCAAAGACATGAAGCGTCGCGAGCTTAGCGACGCGATTGACCACATTTCAGAGCGCGCAACGCAAGAGACCGCCGCAAAACTTATTGAGCCTGGCGCTGTTCTTGTCGTTGTTCGCGGGATGATTCTTGCGCACACCTTTCCTTCAGCAGTGCTGCGTGCACCAGCAGCAATCAATCAAGACATGAAGGCGCTTGTTCCAAAAAATGGGCTCTTACCAGAATTTCTCTGTGCACTTTTCTGGGCGTCTAACTCCCGGATTATGGAACTTGTCGAAAAATCAAGCCACGACACCCGAAAATTTGAGACGGAGAAATTGCTCGGTACGAACATCGTCGTCCCACCACTCTCCGAGCAACGCCGAATCATGGGTGAGCTAGATGCGTTGCAGGCGGACGTGGATACGCTTAAGCGCCTGCAATCCGAGACCGCTGTGGAACTCGACGCCATGCTCCCCGCCATCCTCGACCGCGCCTTCAAAGGAGAACTATGATGCCGGACGTCTTTATTAGCTACGCAACGACTGATGGGGGTATCGCCGATTTCGTCCATAAACATCTCTCGACAGATGGACTCAATGTCTTTATGGCGGGTATTTCGTTGTCGCCAGGCGTTCCTTGGTCGCAAGAGATACGGTCCAAACTGGACATTAGTCCGTGGGTGATTTTTCTCGCAAGCGAGGCGGCCTGTTGTTCGCCGTACGTTCAGCAGGAGCTCGGCATGGCCTTGCATGGAAATAAACACGTCATACCGATCGTTTGGGATATGGAACCCTCGCGGCTGCCTGGTTGGATCAAGGAGTTGCAGGCGGTGGACTTGCGTCGTGCGACGCTTGATCAAATTCGGGAGAAATTCACGGAAATCGCAAACGTGATTAAACAGGATAAGACGAACGGCTGGCTTATTGCTGGTGCATTGCTTGGAGCACTGATATATCTCGCAAGCCGGAAGTGATGTGACGTTGTGTTGTATGAGAGAGGTGTTCCGCAGCGCGACAGTGTGGCAGAAAAAGATTCTGGGCTACATTGGGGAGGTAAGGGGTAATATCCAGCCCGCCATGGCGGAGATTCTGAGGGTACTGGCATGAAAACCACATTCGCATACACCTACACGATCCTGCGGTATGTTCACGACATCACCACGGGTGAGTTCGTGAACGTGGGGGTTGCGCTGTACGCTCCCCAGGCGCGGTACGCCAGCGCCCAGTGCCGCACGACCTATGGCGGCCGGCTCAACAAGGTGTTTCCTGGTATCAATGGGGCGCACTTCAGGGCGTTGATGAGCCACATACAGGCCAGATTCGAGGAGTTTGGAGAGCAACTGGCAAGCGAGCTACCGCTGAATGAGCCTCACAATGTGATGGAATTCGCCCTGTCCATTCTGCCGCGCGATGACAGTTCCTTGCAGTGGTCACCGGCTGGAAGTGGCATTACTGCCAATCCGACCGAGACGCTCGATAAACTCTTCGAGCGCATGGTAACTAGCCACGATGAGCAGCCGGCGCGCAAGCACCGTTCCGATCAGGACGTGTGGCGGAACTTCAAGCACAGTCTGGAGGAGCGCCGACTATTGCATCACTTCCAGCCGAAAAGAATTTCAGTGAAAGACGATGAGGTTGAGTTCAAGTACGCTTGGAAGAATGGTCTCTGGCATTGTCTGGAGCCTATCTCTTTTGATCTCTCGGATGCGGAGAACATCCGAGAGAAAGCACATCAATGGCTCGGACAGATCACGAGTGTCAAAGACGCCGGAGACCGATTCAAGTTGTATTTTCTTGTTGGGCAACCGCAGCAGGAACAGCTTCGCCCCGCATTTGAAAGCGCGATCAGCATCTTGAACAAGATGTCCGTTGACAAGCAGATATTCCTCGAACAGGATGCTGGCAAACTCACCGATCTGATTGTGCAAGAAGTTGCATCACACGAAGCGTCGACCAAAGCCTAGCTTTGCGCATATGCTGGGCGGACGTAACAGACCCGGTATATTTTATGAAAGCATTATTTGTAGCATGGCAGGAGCCGAACTCGCGGCGATGGGTGCCGGTAGGTCGTTTGACCTACGAAAACGGTACGTATCGCTTTGTCTACACGCGCGGCGCCAAGGAGTCGAAGAACTTCACCCCCTTCGGACGCATGGTGGACCTCGATGCTGCTTATGTGTCCGAAGTCTTGTTCCCGCTTTTCGCTAATCGGGTTCTGCCGAAATCGCGCCCGGAGTATCAGGACTATCTGCGCTGGATGGGGTTGAGCGAGAAGGACCATGACGACCTGGAAGTTCTCGCGCGGACCGGTGGGTTGCGGGCAACTGATACCTTGGAATTGATTCCGTGTCCTGAGCCTACGGAAGATAATTCATATGAAGTTTATTTTTTCGGACATGGTTTGCGGCACCTACCTCCAGAACACCAGGAACGAGTCAACACCCTCAAGTCAGGCGAACAGTTGTTTTTAATGCGGGACATCCAGAATCTGTATGACCCGATGGCGCTTCTGATGCGCACGAACGATCCCATGTCGTTGGTTGGATATTGTCCGCGTTATTACTCAACCGAGTTCACGCGCCTTATCGAAGCAGTAAAGCAGGACAAGATTAAAGTAACCGTGGAGCAGGTGAATCCAGATGCGCCCAGCCAGCTACGGCTTCTCTGCAAGCTGACGGCGCCATGGCCCGCGAATTTCTTGCCTTGTTCATGGGATGAGTTTGTAGCGTTGGCTTGATTTTCTGCTGGCTCTTTCCCAGCCAGAGCAAGACAGCGGTACAGGAAAAGCTCCCGGTCAGGCCGCTACGCGAGCAGGACGCCGAGCTGGCCGTGCAGTGCGTCGGCACCATGTCTTTGCGATCTCGGCTGGGCCGATTGGAGGTAGCCTACCGGCCCAGGTCGAGCGCCGACAGAATGCCCGCTTTGTGTTTTGCGGATAGGGTCTTCGCGAACTTTACTGCGGCGACGATCTGCTCGCGGACCTGCGGACTGACGTTGTCCTTCAGTCTCGCGATGTCCCGTTCGAGCTGCTCGTACACATTGCGCAACGCGATCCTGTGTGCTGTTGTGCAATCAACGAAGGAATGGTGTCGGAGAAACGAATGCTCCTCGTGCCCGATTTCAACCTGGCACTGCATCAGATGGTTACGCCTGCGGATAAACTCGCTGACCTCTGAATTGATGACGAAAAACAACGGTTCGGGTTCCACAGCCACCAGGGCGAGGAACTTGTCCTTGGGCGGTGTCGTGAAATCGCAGTGGAGTAGCAGAACCCGGCCGGGCGTCAGGCGTGCTTGGATATGTTTGCGCCGTTCCTCTGGCGGAAGCTTGTCCCAGATTGCCACGCCGGCTTAGTCGGGGTGGGGATTGCGGAGGTGTTCCAGCAAGTGGTTGGCATCGGGCAGGGTTGCCACAATCTGTTCGACTTCAATGAACTCGTTTTCGTCAGCCGACTCCCAAGCCTTATCGTGACTGAGCTTCGTAAGTTGCCCGAATGCCATCTTGCCGTATTTTTCGATCGCGGCATCCAGGCATTCCCGCTCGGATTCGCTTAGCGCATCTAGGTTCGCATTTTTGAAAGGAATGACCAGTTTTCGATCATCGACGCGGAACGATTCCTGGGCATGAGGAACTACGCAAGTAAGGCCATCATCACCACGGACGAACTTAAGCACATCGTATGTTCCGCTCGGGACCGGTCCATGTTTCATGGCGACATAGCTGTCGCCACATATGAAGCGGCCGTAATTGGCCAGGTGGTCACGATCGGCGAAATAAAGAATCTTTGAAAGCCGGTGAAATCCGGGATCGGCGATCCGATTGGCAATGTAGAGAATTACCTCTACTGCCTTTTCAGGGTCAAAACGGAATTTGATGCGTGCGGGCATACGGGGTTCGGCAAGCGCGGTCTGCGGCATTGTGGTGCCTTCCAATGATGGTCTCGACCTTTAACTACCGTGTATCGGCAGATCGCCTTTGTAACTTAACGACCCGATACTTGTAAATATATAGCAAACCACGCTCGCTGTTACGAGTCGCTTTATAAGCACGCCGTAACTACTTGAAAATATGGTGGCCGGGGACGGAATTGAACCGCCGACACGCGGATTTTCAATCCGCTGCTCTACCGACTGAGCTACCCGGCCGGGGAAGGGGCGCATTATATGAGAAGCCCCGGGGGTTGTAAAAATGCAGGGAAGCCGGCGGGAAAACAAACCCCGGCGCGTCTGCCTGTGCGTTGCACGCAGACAGGCGGCCGGGGCGGGATTAGCGCCGCCGCCGATTACTTGCCCGGGGCGACGTAATCCGGCGGCGGCGTGGCGCCGGCGCCGAAGAAGAACTTCTCCATCTCCTGCTCGATGAGCTTGCGCGCCTTGGGGTCGAGCGGGCTCAGGCGGTATTCGTTCATCAGCATGGTC
>MGXL01000030.1:0-2524 GCA_001801365.1 Gammaproteobacteria bacterium RBG_16_57_12
CACCGAAGGGCGTGGTGTTATCCCACTCCAACCTGCTGTCGAACCGTGAACAATTGGCCGCCCGTGTCGATTTTTCCAGCCAGGATATCATTTTGAATGCCTTGCCGCTGTTTCATTCCTTCGGGCTTACGGCCGGAACCCTGTTGCCGCTGCTCTCCGGAATGCGGACCTTTTTCTATCCCTCGCCGCTGCACTACCGCATCGTCCCGGAGATTGCCTACGATATCAACGCCAGCATTTTGTTCGGCACCAACACCTTTCTGGCGGGCTATGCGCGCTTTGCGCACCCGTATGACTTCTACAGCATACGCTATGTTTTTTCCGGGGCCGAGAAATTGCAGGAGAACACCCGCCGCATCTGGGCAGAGAAATTTGGTGTGCGCATCTTTGAAGGCTACGGCGCCACTGAAACCAGTCCGGTCCTGTCCACCAACACGCCCATGGATCATCAACCCGGTAGCGTTGGGCGTTTCATGCCCGGGATTAAACATAAATTGGAAAAAGTGCCCGGCGTGGGTGATGGCGGACGCCTGTTCGTACAAGGACCCAACATCATGCTGGGCTATTATCTGCACAGCAATCCGGGGGTACTGGTGCCGCCAAAGACGGAATATGGCCACGGCTGGTATGACACCGGAGATATCGTCACTATCGATGATGATGGATTTATCCGCATCTGCGGCCGTGCAAAACGCTTTGCCAAGATCGGCGGTGAAATGGTTTCCTTGTCGGCAGTAGAGGAACTGGCGATTGCCACCTGGCCCGACAGCCAGCATGCGGTGGTAGCCATCCCGGATACCCAGAAGGGCGAGCAGCTGGTGCTGGTGACCACCTGGGCAAATGCGGTCCGCAGCGATCTTCTCATGCAGGCCAGGCAACGGGGCATCGGTGAAATCAATGTGCCCAAAAAGATTCTGCATGCAGCTAAAATGCCCTTGCTGGGCACTGGCAAGACCGACTACAAGGGAGTTACGCAACTTGCGCAAGCCGAGGCCGGATCATGAGCCGCGGCCTGTTCGCGCTACTGGTGGCGCAGTTTTTCTCGGCCTTTGCGGACAATGCCATCCTGTTTACCGTGATCGCCATGCTCATGCAGGGAGGCCAGACCGATGGCTGGTATATTCCTGCCCTGCAAAGCGCCTTCCTGGCGGCTTTTGTGATTCTGGCGCCCTGGGTGGGATCCTTTGCCGATAATCGCTCAAAACCAAGGGTGCTGATCATCGGCAATCTGTTCAAGGCCCTTGGTGTGATATTGATACTGTTGGCGCTGGAGCCCATTATTGCCTATGCCATCATCGGCATCGGCGCCGCCATCTATGGCCCGGCGAAATACGGCCTGCTGCCGGAGATGGTAGGGCACGAGCAACTGGTAAAGGCCAACGGCCTGATCGAGGGCTCCACCATTCTGGCCATCATCCTGGGCACCGTGGCCGGCGCCAGACTGGCCGACTGGTCGGTCCCGTGGGCGCTGGCCATCGTGTTCGCCTGCTATCTCTTCTCCATTGCCATCTCCTTCCTGATACCCAAGCTCCCGGCCCGCGGGGCAGAGGCCGGGGCCGCGCTGCCAAAATTCATTCACATGATGAGCGGATTTTTTGGCACTGCGCGTGCCCGGTTCTCGATGCTGGGCGCCAGCCTGTTCTGGGGGGCATCGGCCGTGTTGCGTGTATTGATCGTGGCCTGGGCACCTTTGGTATTGTTTACCAAAAATGCCAGTGATGTGGCGGAGCTCACCCTGTTTCTGGCCATAGGAATCATCATCGGCGCCGCCCTGGTGCCGAAACTCATTCCAATAGAATATTTGCGGCGCGCCCGGCTGGCCGCCTACCTGATGGGCGTATTCATACTTGTCCTGTCACTGGTGGATTCCTTGTGGCCGGCGCGGGCCGTGTTATTCGTTATCGGAATCGCCGGCGGGTTATTCGTGGTACCCGTCAATGCGGCCTTGCAGGAAATTGGTCACAAGACCATTGGCAGCGGTGGAGCGGTTGCCATTCAGCATTTTTTCGAAAACCTGGCCATGCTGGTTGGGGTCGGGGCCTATACCTATGCCACAACGGCGGGAGCGCAGGCGATTCCCACCATCTTTGTCCTGGGCACGGTGGTGTTGATCGCAACGCTGGTCGTGGCCTGGCATCTGCCGCCTGATCCAAACCGGGCAAAGAATTAACCGCCTGCCTATCAAATCACCCTTTCATTACCGCCATCCACCGGCAACTGCGCCGCCGTGGTTTTGGCAAACAGGGGGCCGCACATCTCCGCGGCCAGTTCGGCCACGTCATGGCTGGTCACTTCCGTTTTCAGGATATTGCGCCTTTTGTATTCGGCCACGCTGACACCATAAGACTTGGCGCGCGAGGCCAGTACCTCGTCGGTCCAGAGGGCGGTATCAAACACCGCATTGGGGTGCAGGGTGTTGATGCGGATATTATCCTGCCCCCATTCCAGCGCCGCCACTCGGGTGAGCTGGTTGAGCGCCGCCTTGGAGGCCGAGTAGGCGGCCGCGCCGGGGCCGGGCGCCGGG
>MGXL01000030.1:2535-5750 GCA_001801365.1 Gammaproteobacteria bacterium RBG_16_57_12
GCCGATCACCACCACGCGGCCGCCCGTGGGCGCGCGTTTCAGAAGGGCGTGGGCTTCGCGCAGCAACACCAGGTTGGCATCGAGATTAATGGACATCACCTTGCGCCAGTGATCCGAAGCTAATGCCTCGATGCGGCACGCCGGGGGAAAGATGCCGGCATTCAATATCAACATGTCCAGGCCGCCGAACTGCCGCACACCTTGTTCCAGCGCGGCAGCGAGGTCGGCTTCGATAGTGACATCACAGGCCGCGCCGAGAAAATCAGACCGCTGATACAGCGAAACGATCTCAGGATTGATATCCAGGCCGATTACCGCCGCGCCCCGCGCCAGCAGGGAATCCACACAGGCCTTGCCGATGCCGGAGGCCGCACCGGTGACCAGGGCCACCTCGCCGCTGAACAGCGGCGCCTTCCCGCCGCCGCGCAGTTTGGCCTGTTCCAGATCCCAGTACTCCATATCGAAGATATCCCGGGCCGATAGCGCCTGATATCCGCCCAGCCGGGTGGCGCGCTGCATGATCTCGATGGTGTGCTGATAGATGTCATGCACGATCAGGGCATCCTTCATGCGGCGTCCCACGGAGCATATGCCCAGGGTCTTGTCGAGTATCACCCGCGGGGCCGGGTCCAGCATGGTGACCTTATCCCTGGCCCGTGCGGCGTGGGTGGTGAAATAGTTTTTGTAGGCCGCCACATAGGCCGCCACATCCCGCCCGAGCAGGGGCAGGCGTTTGGTGCGGATGACATGATCGGGCGTGGCCGGACCCTGCTGGGAAATCACGTCCACATCAGGGCGGTTGACAAAGGCCAGGCTCTTGTCGGAGCTGTCGCAATGCACCAGCACCGGGAAACCGGCGGCCTGCGAGAGCCTGGCGCGCAAATCCGCGATCGTCTCGTGCTGGCGCAGCGGCGCAGCGGCGCGTGCGGTATGGTGGACATCGACATCCCAGGCGCCATGGGTCTTCAGATAATCCTCCGCCATGGTGACCAGCGTAATCATGCGTTGATAGGATTCCTTGGCGGTATCGGCAAAGGTAAAGATGCCGTGATTCATCAACACCATGCCCTGAGTGTTTGCATGCGCCTGCTCTGAAAACAGTCGCGCACAGTCACGGGCCAGATCGAAGCCGGGCATCACGTAGGGGATGATCACCACTGATTTACCGTAAATCTCGCGGATGCGCTCCAGGCCGTTGGGGCTGTTGGTAAGGGTGACGATGGCGTCCGCGTGGGTATGGTCCACATATTTATACGGCAACACCGCATGGAGAATCGCCTCCACCGAAGGGGTGGGCGCAGAGGCCAGGGTGGTGTGGGTCTTTAGCTCATTGACCATCTGCGGGTCGGTCAGGGATTCCAGGGCGGCCAGCTTCAACAGATGCGCCAGGCGCACGGGCGCAAAACCCGGGGCGTCGATGGACTCCAGATCCCAGCCGCTGCCCTTCACATACAGCAGGGTTTCCTCCTCACCCAGGATATTTTTTTCAACGATCTTCACCGAGGTATTGCCGCCGCCGTGCAGCACCAGCGATGAATCCTGCCCCAGCAGGCGCGAGCTATAAACCCGCAAACCCAGCTCACCCGCATAGCGGGCGGCCTCGGTGTCATTCCAGAGATTTTTCATTGCCGCACCGTGTTTATAACCTGACGCCAAAGTGGCCCAATATGACCACCATCAGCCAATAACACAAGATGGTGATTGTGATTGATATAACCATGGCCAGATAAAAATGCAGGCCCTGCTTCAACAAAATGGGTAGCGCAACAAAAAGCGCCAGCGAGGGGATGACCAGCCAGAAGATGCTGGATGACAAGGCGCTGATCTTCGCCACATCCTTCGTGTCGAGATACAGCCATAACATCGCCAGGACCGAAACCAGGGGAATGGAGGCCAGTATGGCCCCGGCCAGCGAGCTGCGCTTGGCGATCTCCGAGATCGTCACGATGAGCAGGGTCGTAACGGCAATTTTGGTCAGATAATATCCCATGTTGTGGCCACCCGATTAACCGTCTGTAATCACTAGTAGTACGTTTTACCAAAAGGGTTACACAATGAAACGGATGGATTTTTTTGCCAGACTAGGCGCAAACCCGCCGCCGCACTCATTGTGCGGCAAGGGGTTGCAACGACGTATGGCGAAAAAAGACGCCGTTTCATGTAATGCTTTTGGTGAAACGCACTACTAGAGCATAGCAAGAAAGCGCATCGGCCCGGTAGTCGAAACTCACGCGCATATGGCTATATAAAGTGCCGTTGTGTATCGTAGGTCGAGCGGCCGGCGTGCGTCATGCCGGTATCGATGCCAACTCTCAGCCAGGAAACAATCGGACCCATCGAGCCAGCCCATGAACGATATGAAAACCCACCGGTATTTCATCACCTATTTATTAGTTACGGCCGTGCTGTGCGGGGCCCTGGTGATGGTGATCGAGGTGCTGGGCTCCCGCGTCATTGGCCCCTTTTTCGGGGTCAGCCTGTTTGTCTGGACATCGCTGATCACCGTTACCCTGATTGCGCTGGCGGCCGGCTATGGGATCGGCGGTTACTTTTCCGACCGCAGGCCGCACCCGCGTTATCTCTATCTCATCATCCTGGCTGCGGGATTTCTGGTGGTGGCGATCCCGTATCTGAAAGGGCCGGTGCTGAAGATCTGCCTGGCGTTCGGCCTGCGCACCGGCTCGTTCGCCAGCACGCTGGCCCTGTTTGGTTTGCCTCTGTTTCTGCTCGGCTGTGTCTCCCCCTATCTGGTCAAGATCATGGCCAGGGAGCTGCACACCATCGGCAAGGTGGTCGGCGGATTGTATTCGCTATCCACGCTGGGCAGCATCGCCGGCACCATTCTGACCGGATTCGTGCTGATCGCCTTTCTGGCCGTGGATCAGATCTTCCATATCACCGGGCTGATCCTGATCGGCCTGGGTGTTGTTTACCTCGTGTGGTTCGAAAGAAAGTGGTGGGCCATCGCGCTCATCCTGTTACCCCTGGTGCTCTGGCCCGCCGACAGGCCGGTTTCCAAGACCATGCGCAATGGCACCCACGCCACGCTGATCCATAAAAAGGACAGCCACTACGGCAACCTGAAGGTGGTCGACTATTCCTATCAGGACAAGCATGTGCGTGAATTGATCATCGACGGATTCGTGCAGGGGGGCGTGGATATGCGCAGTGGCCAGTCCATCTACGCCTACTCGTATCTGATGGAGATCCTGCCG
>MGXL01000030.1:5761-6519 GCA_001801365.1 Gammaproteobacteria bacterium RBG_16_57_12
CCCCGGCGGCAAGGATGCCTTGATCATCGGCTTGGGCGCGGGCATTATCCCGCCTGCCTATCAGGCGCGCGGCATTGAGACCCAAATCGTGGATATCGACCCGCATGTCGTGGATCTCGCAACACAATATTTCGGTTTCCCGCTGAAAGACAACACGCACATCTCCGATGCGCGTTATTTTCTCACCAGCACCGACAGGCAGTTCGACTACATCATTCTCGATGTCTTCAACGGAGACATCACCCCCGGCTACCTCATCAGCCAGGAGGCCATGCAGCTCATCAGCCGCCGCTTGACCGCGCAAGGCGTGCTCGCCTTCAATCTGGTGGGCAGTCTCCGGGAACACACCTACATCACCGCCTCGGTCGTCAAGACGCTTGAGAGCGTGTTTGATCAGGTGGAGATTTATCCCACCTTCGATGCCGCCGCGCCTGAGAGTGATGGTACCGGTAATCTTTCGATCATGGCCTATCAGGGCACGCCGCGGTCCATCGCCCTGCAGGATGCCCGAAATTATAAGATACACCCCTGGGCCGTCGAGGAGGTGTTCGCCACATTGACGCGACGGTTCACCTTCCCGGCACAGACGCCGGCCATCATACTTACCGACAACTACAATCCGATTGATTTTTACGATAACTGGATGCGTGCGAAGATACGCCAGCGCATTCTGGAGACGACCGACTGGGATATCCTGACCAGCTAGTGTCCTGTCACACGTCTAATGGCGCCTTCAGAGCCCCCGAGCGGCGCCAGGG
>MGXL01000030.1:6703-9055 GCA_001801365.1 Gammaproteobacteria bacterium RBG_16_57_12
ATTAGACGTGTGACAGGACACTAGGCCTACTGTGAGGCTATCCGGCCCCTAATGTCAGGGGCCGGATATCTGCTCGGGATCAGGCGCAGCTGCCGCAGCATTTCGATCCGGAAAATGCAGCGTCTTTTGCGGCGGCGAGGGCCGCGGCATAGTCAGGCTCGCTGGTGATTTCCGGTACGATCTGCTTATAGGCCAGCGTGCCGTTTTTCTTGACGACAAAAATCGCCCGGGCGGTCAGTCCGGCCAGCGGGCCGTCGGCGAGCAGCACGCCATAAGCGGCGGCAAAGGCCTTGTTTCTGAAGTCACTGGCCACCGTGAGTTTATCGATGCCTTCCGCCGAGCAGAAGCGGCTCGCCGCGAAGGGCAGGTCCATGGATACCACGGTCACCTCAATGCCTTCCAGACGCGCGGCTTCCTGATTGAAACGCCGGGTCTCGGTCGCGCAGACAGGGGTATCCAGCGACGGCACGGCAATGATCAGCTGCACGCCATTGCTGGCGCCGCCCACCACTTTGTCCGCCAGGTCTTTGGCATTGACCAGGGTCACCTTTGGCGCCGCATCGCCAACCTTGAGTGCGGTTCCGCCCAGATTGCAGGCCCCGCCCTTGAATGTCACTGTGCTCATGTTCAACTCCTCTACGTTTCGATCAGATGGTTTGAATGTGCTTATGATGCCTCGTGCCGGCCCGGACGATTCCTGACGGTCAGCACCAGATTGATGAAGAAAATCAGGAACCCGGTGCTCATCGCGGTCCCGGCCACGGACAGCGTCGGACCGTAATAGACATGCACGGCCTCGATTTGTTCCGGCTGCGTGAGCAGCAGGTGGCCCTCGGTAATGCCGAAAAACATGAAGCTCCCATAGGTGCCGAACATCCCCAGGGTGGTCCACCAGAAACTGTGTTCCAGCATTTTCCGCGAGTAGATGGCGTGTCCGCTGATATGCGCGCCCAGATAATAGATGGCGCCCATGGCGAAGATGATGACACCGCCGATTACCGTCAAATGGGCATGGGCCAGGGGATCGATCATGCGTCCCGGTCCGGTCAGCGGGCTGCCGATGGCGCTCAGCCATTCACGGATCGGCGTCACCACCTGGAGGCTGCCGTGCACGGCGCCCAGAAACATACAGGCGGCCGAAGTCAGATAAAACTTGATCAGGCTTTTGAATTCCGGCTCTCTATGCATGGCCGACATTATGCCGTTTTGCAGGGGATAAAACCACACTAAACTGGCGCCAGCTGTACCCCCTGCACCCCCGGCCATTGCCTTAAGCATCCGATAACTGGTATAGATGTGCCATCGAGACTATTAGAGGAATGCCGATGCAAACCGAAGCCCTGCTGATCTGGATCGGCATCTGTTTTTATGTGCTGGCGGGATCATTGGCGATCATCGCGCTGGTGATGGGCAAGCGCCCCGAACGCACCATACTGGCCCTGCTGACGATTGCGCTGCTGGTGCATGGGGCCGCCATCATCGAGCGCTGGATCCGCCTGGGTCATGGCCCGTATCTGACCATGTACGAGATATTGAACAGCAATATCTGGAGCCTGGCGTTCGTCTACATCCTGGCCTACTGGCGCATCCGATCCATCCGTGCTTCGGCCGCGGTGGTGATGCCGGTATTGTTTGTGATGCTGGCCTGGATGCAGCTGTCCAGCCCGGACGCGGGCCACCTGCCCGTCACCTATGACACGACCTGGCTGATCATCCACATCCTGTTCGGCAAGGTCTTTCTCGGCTCGGCCTTTGTCGCCTCCGGCATGGCGCTGATCATCCTGTTGCGCGATTTCAATATCGGCGTCAAGCGCTTCGCCAGCATGCCGGACAACCTCGCCCTGGACACGCTGGCGTACAAGTTCATGATCCTGGCCCTCATTTTCGATTCGCTGATGCTGGTCGCCGGCGCCGTCTGGGCGCAGGACGCCTGGGGCCGCTATTGGGCGTGGGATCCCCTCGAGACCTGGGCCTTCCTCACCTGGCTGACGCTGGCGCTTGCCATCCATTTGCGCATAACCTTCAAGCCCTCCCCGACGCGCGGCGCGATCATGATCCTCATCGTCTTCGTGCTCGGTTTCGCCACGTTTTTCGGCATACCGTTTGTCAGCACCTCACCGCATAAGGGGGCGGTTTGAGTGGACGAGTGACGTTGCAACCATCGGCGTGAGGATTTTTAGGGCCAGTAAGATCAGTAACTTACCGATTATATCGGGGCGGGCTGTATCAGGAAATCCCAGTAAATATCTTGTTTATTCAATAGATTAACTCAGCTTGACGGAATAGGTGAAAACTGGGCGCTGTATCGTGAATGTGCCTCAGAAACAATCTGGGAACCCGCGGACTCGCTCG
>MGXL01000030.1:9064-10195 GCA_001801365.1 Gammaproteobacteria bacterium RBG_16_57_12
TAGCTGAGCCTCAAGGCATCCGTAGTGCTCTTGTTACGACACAGGCTACATACCATGATGCTCATTTCTTGAAGGCAGCCAACGGCATACACTGGTATCAGCAGGCTGTTGATGAAAGAACAATGGCAGCAGGCAACCATGCTCTGGCGTACAACTTCTCACTCCTGATCCAGGCATTACCAATTCTGTCGGTCACTGAGGCATGGTAGACTCAAAAGCCAATGATCACAGCCTACCACGCCAAATTCTTTGCCCATGAACTGACTCGTCGCTGCCCGCCAGACAGTGTTGAAAAATTGGCCGGCGCGCTTGTCGATGCGCAGGTTGATCTGAATCCGCACCAGGTGGATGCCGCCCTATTCGCTTTCAGCTCGCCGCTCTCCAAAGGGGCGCTGCTGGCGGACGAAGTGGGCTTGGGCAAGACCATCGAGGCGGGCCTGGTGCTTTCGCAAAAGTGGGCGGAGCGCAAGCGGCGAATTCTTATAATAACGCCGTCCAACCTGCGCAAGCAGTGGTTTCAGGAGATGGCCGAAAAGTTTTTCCTGCCCTGCCGGATTCTCGAAGCCAAGTCCTACAACGCCGCGATCAAGCAGGGGCAGTTCCGCCCGTTCGAGTCATCCGAAATCATAATCTGCTCTTACCAGTTCGCCAAAAGCAAGGCGGCCGATGTCCATGCGATGTCATGGGATTTAGTTGTCATCGACGAAGCGCACCGGTTGCGCAATGTTTATAAGCCGTCCAATGTCATCGCCAACACATTAAAAATGGCACTGGCGGGCAAACACAAGTTGCTGCTTACTGCGACACCGTTACAGAATTCCCTGCTGGAGTTGTTTGGGCTAGTGAGTTTTATTGATGAGCACACATTCGGCGACCTGAAAAGTTTTCGGGAGCAATTTGCCAATCTGAATCAGGAGCAGGTATTCAATACGCTCAAGGCGCGGCTGAAACCCGTTTGCCACCGCACCCTGCGGCGGCAGGTCACGGCGTACATCCCCTACACCAAACGCCTGCCGCTGGTTGAGGAATTCACCCCGGAGGAAAGCGAGGACAAGCTCTACCAGCTCGTCTCTGAATACCTGCAACGGGATAACCTGCAAGCCCTGCCCGCCGGACAGCGCAGCCTGATGA
>MGXL01000031.1 GCA_001801365.1 Gammaproteobacteria bacterium RBG_16_57_12
CGAGGTGATGATATTGCGGATTTGCGCCGTCTCGCAGGCCAGCACCATACCATTGGCGCCGATCGTATAATTCAGCATGGCCGGTATGCGGCCATAGGCCTGCAAGCCCATGAATACCGCCACGGTGTTTACAGCACTGGGCAACAGGACTCCGACATTTTCATTGACGCGGGTCAGGCGTGCCATGAGGCGGCCGAATACAAGGCTGCGGGTGATCAGCGCCTGATAATCGAGGGGAGTGCGCTCGATATCCTCAACCACTATATGTTTCCTGCCGTGGATTTTTTGCGCATCCAGCAGAGACTGGAACAAGGTACGCTGGTGTTGACTGGTCGCGAACATCATCTCCGTCATGAGATCGGCCAGCTCGCGACCGGCATATTTGCGGCGGGCGCGGCCCTTTATCTCGTCCGGCGGACTGATCTTCCGGCTGGGGAGTATCGTAATTCTGACAGATGGAAACCAGCGCAGACGCACCCGTCCCTTCAGGCGCGAAAATGGTGTGTATTGTGCGCCATCAATACGAACAGGTACGATGGTGGCTGCGGTCTTGTCGGCCACCAGCCCCGTGCCGTCGTAGATCTTCATCAGGGAACCGGTGACGGTGATTCTGCCCTCGGGAAAAATCACCACCTTATTCCCTGCTCTTAAAAACCGTATCATCGATTTAAGCGACATGGGGTTGGTGGGGTCCATGGGAAAGATGCGCACCAGCCTGAAGACATATTTCAGGAAGGGATGGTTCGCCACATGGGTATTCACCGCAAAGGTGAAATTTCCCGGCAGGAACAGCGCCAGCAGCAGGGCATCCAGGAAGGAGGTGTGATTGGCCACGATAATGGCGCAATCACCGACATCTTGCAGATTTGCCAGGCCCGTGGTCTCTACCTTGTATAGCTGCCTGAGCAGGCGCCTCAGCATTATTTTTATAATTTTCATCTCGCTTCCTTTCGGATCTCAACGACGTCTTCGAAGGACCATCAGCCGGGATTGCCACGGCAATAGGCAAGCATCTGAAACAAATATATTATTCCACAGGGTATGATGCAACTGCCGCCTGCGGGGCGCATCGCCTGAAAGTCACGCGCAGATTGAAGGCGATGGGGATGTCATAGGCAATTCATTGCGTGCGGGTTATGATCTTGTTCTCTATCCTATGCCGCCCAGTCGGAGAGGTACCACTTGGAAGATCTGTTGAGTCTATTTCTACACCTGGATCAGCACTTGCAGACCCTGGTGGCGAGCTATGGCGCCTGGGTATACGGCATCCTGTTTCTCATTCTTTTTTGCGAAACAGGGCTGATCGTGTTGCCGTTTCTGCCTGGGGATTCGCTGCTGTTTGTTGCGGGAACCTTGGCGGGCGCCGGCCTGCTGGACGCCTTTGTGCTCACAGGGGTGTTGATCGTCGCCGCCGTGGCCGGTGATTCAGTCAACTACGCCATCGGGCGTCGTGTCGGCGCCGCTGCGCTGCAGGGCTCCATCCCCTTCATCAAACAGGAGCATTTACAAAAGACGCAACGTTTCTATGAAAAGCATGGCGGCAAGACGATTGTCATTGCCCGTTTTCTGCCCATCGTACGCACCTTCGCGCCCTTCGTGGCGGGCGTTGGACGCATGGAATATATGCGGTTCTTGCAGTTCAACGTGGCAGGCGCAGTGCTGTGGGTCGTGTTGCTGGTAGCTGCGGGCTATTTTTTAGGTGGTATACCGTTAGTGAAAAACAATCTTACCGCAGTAATCCTCTTTATAATCGTCATTTCGCTGCTGCCGGGGATCGTCGAGTATCTGCGTCAGCGCGGCAGGGCTTAGAAATTCCGAAAAATAGTCTGCTGATGTTCGACATCCTATTTGCTTCTGCTTTCTACCTGAGAGCGCTCGAGTTGCAGACGCCTGTCCAGCACATGTTGTTCCCAGCGGTGCAGTTCAGTTACCGCCTCACGTTCTTTTGACTGTTGTTGCTCAATATCAGGCTGTGCCGGTGGCTGCGACAGCTGCCTGGCATGCAGCTGCTCCATCGCCTTGCGCTCGGCTTCATGATACAACTGCATGGCCTTGAGCGTCAGCCTGTGACGGTTCTGCATCTGCTTGGCAGTCTGCCCAGGGTATCGCTCAGCTCCCGGCTTGGGCGGCTCGATCTCGCTGGTCAGATCCATGGTGGGGCGAAAAAGAGCCAGCTCGTCCTTGCCCACCTTGGTGGCCTCCAGTGCGGCAGGGTATGTAACGTCCACCAGCCGAACCGGCTTGGTTGCCAGACCGGCTGTCATGCGCAATTGCTCAATGTCCGCGCCATGATTGATGACCTGATGATTCACGGCCTCATAGCGTGTTACCGGTTTTGTTAAAGGCAATACCGTAACATTGCGTGCAGACATGATGATTTCCCGGGTATGCAGCTCTCTGGAGAAAATGGCATCTTGTGGCACGAAGGACCAGGCATGGAAGGGAATATGCTTTTCAATCTTCTCCATGCTGCCGGTTAAGCCTTTGTTGTCTTCCCAAGCCGCCTCGGGCGGCAGGGGTGCCCAGCCGATCCAGCCATTGCCCGAGCGCCAGGCCACCCAGGCCGGGGCCCAGTCAGTGCCCGGGATCCACGCCCAGCCATAATCGGGATGATTGATCCAGCGGCCATAGTGAAAGGTGGCCCAGCCCCACTGCCAGTACGATATCCAGATCCAGCCAACCCGCTCGTTATAAGACCAATGCCCCAGGGTGTAAGGTCGCCATCCCAGGGGCGTTGAGTTTGGTATCCAGATGTGGCCGTATTGCGGGGTGGATATCCATTCGCCGAATGGGGCCAGCTCCTGATAGAACAGGCCAACATCCGAATGGATGTCGACCGTAATGTGGCTGGCTCTCACCGATTGGCTGGCCAGAAGTGCGAGCAGACAAACAGCAAATAAACCACTCCACCTGGAATATGAATGTGCGACAGTTGTTTGCATGGTTTTAATCTCCTCCATGTCGAGATATGCCCGGTACTCTACTCCAGCTTCATTAACACAATATTAAATCCGCGCGCGTGTTTGCAGGTATCAAGTCATTGATAAAACAATGGCAATGCCAGGGTCATCTCGGCATCGTTTACTGAATGGGAAAATCTTAGGCGGCGAGTGTCAATTGCTGGGCCATGGTATTGAGTAGCGGGGCGGAGTTGTCGAGAATTTCCTCGATGATTTCCGTGGTGCGTGTCTCGCTTAACTGCAAGGCATTGAGGACTATGGCCAGGTTGCCCACGTCCGGCTGTGTGGTGCCGATGCCATAGCGGGACAGCATCTGGTCAACCACAAAGATCAGGCGTTGGTAACCGGCATGCGGGCCGTGATAGCGGGCGTCATGGTGCTCCTGGGTGACGGTGAGGATTTCTTCGGCAATGCCCCAATGTTCCAGCAGGACGGCACCCAGGTGACCGTGATGAAAGCCCAGCAGCTCCAGCTCGATTTCATGAACCGGGCGATTATTCTGTTCATATGCCTTGACCACTTGGGCAAAATCCTGGGGGAACAGATGTCCGAGCAGCAACTGTCCGAAGTTGTGCAGCAGGCCGGCCAGATAACTGAGTCCCTGGCGCGGACGGATTTTTTCCGGCAATGCCTTCGCCAATCGCGCAGAAATCGCCGCACAATGCACGGAATGACGCCAGTATTCATGCAATCCCAGCGGACCGGTCTTGGGCATCTGGAATGATTTGCTGGCGGCCAGCCCCAGAGCCAGATTCATGACCATGTCATAGCCCAGTACCTGGATGGCCTTGATGTTGGAGTCGATTTTTTTACCGAACCCGTATAGAGGCGAACTGGCGTAGCGTTGCACCTGCGCGGTCAGGCTGGGATCCAGCGAAATCACCTCGGCAAGATCGGCGACGTGCGCGTAAGGATTGCTATTTAACTGCAATATTTTTTGCGCCATTTCCGGAAGCACGGGAAGCTGACCGATATTTTTCAGGCGCTGACGCACCAGCATCAGCGGATCGTCAGGCAGGGGATCCGGTTCGATAGTCTGTTGTACCACTGCGGGCTTGTTGATGCGGGATTTGGGGGCACAGATGTTCCTGACAAAGCTGGCATTGGTTTGCAATTTATGAAAATTGACGATATCGAGCTTGAGCAGATGAGTATTGTCGCCAGCACCGAGGTATATGTCTTGCTGATTGGCAATATGATCATCAATTATGGTTTTTATCCCGTAGGCATTGCCCAGCGGAGGGGTGAACGAGGGATCCCAGCCTTTAAATAGCCGCTTTTGGTCTTCGTAAGAGAGTTCGGTGAAATCACGCTTCAGCAGATTTTTCAAGGTAGCGGGGTTCAGGTCACAGGCCACCGGGATCACCGTCATGATCAGGCCATACTGGTCTTTCAATAAGACCGCATGGATCAGGGCATGGGCGGGCAATCCGGCAGCGGATTCAGCATCTTCAAGTGAGCGGAATGGCGGCAGCTCGATGAGTTGATAGCTGATGTCTTCCTTTTCCAGATAATGCTTGATTGTATCGACGACCCACATGTCATCACCCTGTAAGTATGGTTCACCGTTTGTACTATCGGTTGGCCTTCGAGAATAATGAGAATATTTCTGAAATTTCTACTGAAACTGCGCATCAGTTCACAGAGGTGAATCAAGTCGAATCCGGGCGTCCATAAATAGCGCCATAAATCGGCTGCACGTTTTTCAACAGGCTGCTAAAAAACTGTGCTGTTGGATTATGAAAGTATAGACTAATCGGGAATTGACAGTTTGTTGGGAAAATAGAGGCAGTCATTCATGGTGATCGGGAGCGTGGCAGGATGGTGGTACAGGTTTAGCTCCCTGGCGGTTTTGCTAATAGTGTTGTTTCAGCCCACGGTTCTTCTGGCTGTGCCCACTCAGCCTATACCGCTGGCCAAAGGGGTTTTGTTAATCGCCAGCGAGCAACTCAAGGATTCCCGCTTTAGCAAATCGGTAGTTTTGCTGATACATTACGGACCCGAAGCGGCATCTGGGCTGGTTATCAATCATCCCACCGATCTGGAGTTGTCCAAGGTAATGCCACAGGCCGGAGCTATCCGTCCGGAGATCAACACTGTCTACTGGGGAGGCCCGGTGGATAGTAATGGCGCGTATATATTGATCAGGACGTCCAGGACGCACAGCAAATTGCACCATGTCTTTGATGATCTTTACACGGCGCAAGGTATGCGGACCTTGATGCATGTCGTTGGGTTGCTCGCGCCGGAGGAGGACCTGCGGGCGTTTGCCGGATTTTCAGGCTGGGGTCCGGGACAACTGGATGCGGAAGTCGCCCATGGCGACTGGTATGTGGCGCCTGCGGATATCGAGAGCGTATACACACAACAACCCGAAGGACTTTGGGAAAAGCTGATCAAACTCTGGGCCGGGCAATGGATATGATGCGCAAGGAACATCACCCGCGCATTCCGGGAGCAGAAGATGGGTGAGACCAGAGCCTAATCAGCCAGCGTTTCGGTGGATTTCAGTTCCTGTTTTTCTTTCTCGCGCGTCAGACCGGTTGGCGTGCCGAGCGTGGTCCGTTGTCCAGACTGGGCGATAAATTCCGCCAACGTCAGGTCGTTAAGAAAATCATAAATCTTGGTGCTGAGTTTGTTCCAGAGTGCGTGGCTTGGTAATGCTTCGCTTTCACTTTGCATGTCGCTTACGCCATCTTCGACAGCACAAAGTATTTCGGCAATGGTGATTTGTTCCGGCGATTTTGCCAGGCGATATCCGCCACCGGGCCCACGTGTGCCGATGACCAGATTATGTTTGCGCAGCATGGCAAACAATTGCTCCATATAGGAAACTGAAATCTCCTGCGAAAATGAAATGTTTGCGAGTGTGAAAGGCCCTTCCTGAGAATGAAGTGCCAGATCCATCATTGCCGTGACGGCATAACGCCCTTTTTTTGATAGCTTCATCAGACCCTCCCATTGAATTACTTATAATCAATCCGTTATTTTAGAGCTACTCTAACCCATCTTTGGAAAGCGGGGCAACTCCCTTTAAGTACGCGCACTGGCCAGAATGAGATAAATATCCCATTTACCATTTCATGTTATAGAAATAATAGGTCTTTTAATCAAGTGATTTGTTAAAAAATACCTGCATTTTTATTAAATGTAATAGCGCATGTGTTTATGACCAGAGATCGCCGGGCTTGTGATTTGCATCTGCCAGGAATATGGTCTAGGTTCTGGCTAGGACGATAAGTCCATGTTCAAAACGGGAGGAGGCATTCAATGGCAACAAAATATGTTCCTTTAGTAGCCACCAGCCTGGAGCAAGGGGCAAGCTATCATCGTGTACCCCATGGCTACCCGGAATTGGTCAGGCTGGATGATCCTGCGAAGTGGGTGATGACTGACCTCAAAATGATTCAGGCGTTTACCATCGAGCCTGAAGCCACTATCGAAGCGGCCAATATCAAGATGATTGCCTGTGGTGTACGGCTGTTGCTGGTCACCAATACCTTGCGAGATATCATCGGATTGATTACCGCAACCGATATTCTCGGTGAGAAGCCCATGCAATTCCTGGGTAAGGTTGGTGGCACCCACCGGGATATCCTGGTGAGCGACATCATGACCCCCCAGGCTTCGCTGGAGGTATTGCATATGGTGGATGTCGAAAGGGCCAGGGTCGGTAACATCGTCGAGACGCTCAAGCGCAGCGGTCGACAACATGCCCTGGTCGTCGATATCAATGAACAAGGCATGACACAAAAAGTGCGAGGCATCTTTTCCGGCACCCAGATAAGCCGGCAAATGGGGGTGGTCCTGGAAGTTCCGGAAATCGCCCATAACTTTGCCGAACTGGAGCAAACCCTCGCGCATTAAGCGTTGTCGCAGAGTACTATCGTGGTAGTGCTCGCTGCTGTAGAATGCTCCATGATTAAGGGCCGACGAAGTCATTGTCGGCCCTTCTTGTTATGGTGGGCACTGGTTGCTCACGATTGATCAGTACTGAATAATTCCCGTGCAGCAATCGCACCAGGCTTTAGGTAAAATGCCGGTAAATAATCTTGCTGGAGTAAGTCGTGGTGCAGATAAAATATTTCCTGACAGTATTGCTGATGATGGCCATGGCTGCCGGACTGCCGCCAGTGTGGGCCGATGGCGAGTCGTATGATGTCAGCATTGTTTATTCCGGGAATCTGGATGGCGAACTGGAGCCCTGCGGTTGCAGTGCCGAAGGCGATCTGGGCGGTATTCGCCGTCAGGCCACCCTTGTCCAGCAACTGCGTGCCGAGAATCCCGATTTGTTTGTCATTTCGTCGGGCGGTTTTCTGAGCAGTGAATCGGCCAATGATCGGTTAAAGAGCGAATACATCCTGAAGGGCATCGCCACACTGGGTTACGATGCCATCGGTGTGCAATGGTCGGACCTTTCCTACGGCCCCGAATTTCTCGAGACCACTCCTTTGCCATGGACAGCCAGCAACTGGATTGCCAAGGACGATATCCAATCTCAGCGCAGTATCACGCGAGCCGGGCGTACCTTGCGTTTTTTTGCCTGGCTGGATCCGGGTTCTTCGCCCTTCCGTCATATGGCGCAGGACCACCAGGTGGTCAACGAGGATATAAATGGACTTGCCCAGGGCTTGCGGCAGGCCAGGCAGCGTAATGAGCTGGTAGTGCTCAGTACCTCGCAAACGCTGAAAAAAATCCGGCAACTGATCAGTCTCGAAGACGTGGATATCCTGTTGATACGCTCTGCCCATGAGGTGTATGGCAAACCTGAACTCATCGGCCATACGCTGGTTCTGCAGCCGGGGTCCCGCGGCATGCGTCTTGGGCGTGTTGCGCTGGCGCTGGATCAGCACAACAGAGTGCGATCGTGG
>MGXL01000032.1:0-4879 GCA_001801365.1 Gammaproteobacteria bacterium RBG_16_57_12
GCGAGGACTCGCAGCGCCCCGTCATCCTGATGGCGGGCGGCACGGGCTTTGCGCCGATCAAAGGCATACTCGAACATGCCTTTGCCAAAGATATTCAGCGCCCCCTGCATTTATACTGGGGCGCGCGCGCGAAACAGGATCTTTACCTGGATCAATTGCCGCGCAACTGGCAACGGGAACACGCCAACTTCCGTTATACGCCGGTATTGTCGGACCCCCTCCCCGGGGATCACTGGACGGGCCGCACCGGTTATGTCCATGAAGCCATCATCGCCGACTATCCCGACCTGTCTGCTTACGAGATATACGCGGGAGGGCCGCCGCCCATGATCAGCGCGGGGGCGGAGGCCTTTGTGCAGCACGGCCTGGCCCGGGACTGTTACTTTTCCGATGCCTTTGAATTCGCTAAGGATTAACACAGCGGATGGGTGACGGCACAAAAAAACCGCGCTTCGGCAATTGCTCCATGCCTTGTGCTCTACCTCCAGCGTCCATGCGGTTGTAACCCACCCGACATCGATTTTGAAACCAGTTAAGCTGCTTGTGCGCCTATGATTAAAGCGCACATGATCACGCAGCCAAATCAGCCCTCCGTCCACGGATCTGTTTGTGCTCTTTCTTCCACGCCTTTTTCCTCCGGCTCTTTTTCTTCCTTCGGCTGTTTCCGTTTTGGTTTCTTCGTGATCAATGGCACGCTGAGCTTGCGCCACAAACCATCACGGCTAATGTATATACATGCCGCCGATGTCAGTACCCAGACTCTGAAACCAACAACTCATCCTGGTAATGGCGCTGGCATACCGAGCCCAATTATCGACCAACCTGAATCTGGTAAGCCAAGACATCAACCACATACCGATATGATTACTGCTCAGTTCAAGGCCGGCATAGAATTGAAGGGTTCGCAGGCTGGGGTAATAACGCGGAAAACGGTCGAGATCGGAAATATCACATATGCAAAATTAAATCCCTCCATCCCCTTTAATTGATAGTCTAAAACAAATCGGAGGGCATTATGGGTTACATTACTCCCGGATAAGTCGCATTGTGAGCGGGCCGGAGCAGGCCAAAGATAAGACGTTAACCGATGCACTGTTTGTCAAATTGTGGGAAAATCGTCGTTGTATATGGGAAAAATTATTGGCTATTAAGATGAAGCGATTCCTGTTATTTATTTTTACCCTCTTGCAAAGCCAGGCATTACATGCCGCTATTAGGGCAGAGTTTAAAAGACCGGATGGAAGCACCAACTGGCAGCATGTCGCCAATTGGTCTGCTAGCATTCTGATCCTGTTATTGACTGCGGCGGTTATCACTCTTTTCTTTACGTGGCGGCAGGCTCGCAAGGCCAATCGCGAGTTGCAGACCATACGTAATGATTTGGAGTTGCGCGTGCAGGAACGCACCGCCACGCTGGGTGAGTCCAATCGCTTACTGAAGCAATCCAATCAATTGCTGGAGCATGAGATTGCCCAGCATGTGTCTACCACGGCCCGGCTGCGCTCGTCGGAGTCTTATATCAGGGACATCCTGAAGTCCATGCCCCTGATGCTGATCGGGCTCGACAAGGAAGGGCGGATTACCCAATGGAATAAGCGGTCTGAGGATGCCACCGGGATAAAGGCCGAAAACGTCCTGGGCAAAAATCTATGGGATGCCTATCCGACGATTACGGTATCGCCCAGCCAGATTAGCGAGGCCATTCAAAAGAATGATGCGACCACCATTAAACACAGTCAACGTGGTCAATACTATTACGATATCACCATCTACCCGCTTCAGGAGCAGAGTGAGCCCGGTGTGGTCATCCTGATCGATGACGTCACCAAGAAAATTCTGGCTGAGAATATGCTGATCCAGAGCGACAAGATGTCGTCTGTGGGGGAGCTGGCAGCCACCATGGCTCATGATATCAACGCGCCGCTCCAGTCAATTTTATTCGACCTCAGAACCTTCCAGCACTTGCTTGCCGATAGCAGTCAGAACCTCAATGAACTCGGCAATGCCAGGACGTCTGAAACACTCAAGGGTTTGCTGGCAGATGCCACTGAGAAAGGCGAGAACATGGCGTCGATTGTCCACAATTTGCAAGACTTCGCCCGTGGCCGCAGCAACAGAAAACAACTTTCCAATATCGTTGACATTGTGGAGCACACCCTGGAATTAGCCGGTGATGTGTTATCAGTCCCCTCGCGACTCCGATTCAAAGACATCCAGATTGAAAGAATCTACCAAAAAGATTTACCAATGACCCCCTGTTATGTGGCTGAATTGCAGCATGTCCTACTCAGCCTGTTCCGGCATGCCTGTGATGCTCTGGGGCGAGTAGAACGTCCCGGCCATACACCAACCATCAAGATTCAGATGAACGTCGGTTACGACAATTTATGGATAAGAATTGAGCATAATGGTCTCGGTCTGAGCAATGAAGAGCAAATGTATTTGTTTGAGCCGTTCTTCAGAAAAGATTCTCCTGAAGTTAAGTACGATGCCAGCAAGCGGCTGTCATTTGCCTACTTTATTATTACAGAGCAGCATCAAGGGCAGATGGCGGTGACCTCCGATCTCAATGTGGGCACTACATTTCATATACAAATGCCACTGAAGTAACGAAAAAGGGGCTGGTAAATGGGCCAGATCTCTTTTTCATTTGCTCCTGCCGGCGACGGTGACGCTAATCCCAGGCGATTGATCATGCCTGCATGCTATTAACCCGGTGACCATCAATATCTGCAAAAAATGGCCTGTTTCTCGAAAAATGTGGCTTATGCACCAGACACCAAAGACCGCCGGTTTAATAGCATGAAATTCCGCCATTTATTATTCGGATTTCATGGTAACAAGATGACCTGCCTGCCAATCCAATTCCAGCACGTGTGGGCTGAGCGTCGCTTGCGAAACCCGGGGCTTTTTTCTGCTAATGCTGTGAACCCTGGGTTTCTCTCTCGCTCCCAGGCTATTTGCTGAAGCAGCAGCAGGCTGCGACATGCGTCCGTTGCCGTCGCGGAACAGGTGAACGCGGAGAAAATCCAGACAACTTGCCTTCGTCGCGGTGTATGTTGCAGTACTTGTCTGCGCCGAGTAGAGCGAAGCAGGCAGAGTTCCATAACTTTTGAACAATATTTGGATGGTGTCATAAATGGTTGTTTCTTATGATTAAATATAATTAATACAATAGTTTACAATTTGGCCGATAAACTAATCAGTTGAACCAAAAACGGTAGTAGCCTATTATCAACCGTCATATTCAAAGGGTTCGCCATGGCCAGCAAATCACTCATCGATACCAATCCCTACCTTAAGGATTCAAAGAAATATTTGGATGCCCTGATCACCAACGTATCCAGTTCAACCGCCATCGAAACGGGCGAGAGCATCCAAGCCATTTCTCAAAACATCAGCAACGTTACTCACAGTATTTTTAATGCTCCCCCCGAGCAGAAGAAATCGAAGCCTCGATAATCTGTGTAAACAGTTTTTCCATCGGCCCATAATTTCTATCCATGCCCGTCTGCACAGCCATAAAATAATCTTGCTTTTTCTGTTCAAGCCCAGTGAAATCGAGTACTGGCAAATTGGCCTGTAATGCCATCAAGGTTGACAACAAACGTGCCGTTCTGCCATTACCCTCCCTGAAGGGATGAATAAGCACCAATTCCGTATGTGTCTCCGCCAAGGCCTTAACAATGGCCTCACTTTTCTCAAAAGTGCATGGCGTATATCTCGAAAGTTGATCACGTTCAAATGCCGCCATCAATTTCTGCACCTGTGCCGCAATCGCAAAGGCAAAATCATCCTTGCTGATGTTAACCTTGCGATAGTGGCCGGCCCATTGATAGATCTCTCCAAGCCACGTTTTATGGAAATGGCATATCCGCGGCGGAAAACCGGTGCTCCTGATCATATTCTTGAATCAATGTATGGGTTGCCTTGGCCAGCGCATTGGCCTCCGCGCGATCCATTTCCACAGGATTCTTTATGCCTAACAGGTTGCGCAGTACCTTATCATCCGAGCCAGGCTCATACTGTGCCTCAACCAGGCCGGAAACGTCATAACGTTTACCCTTTTTCAAGTGGCCTCCTCCGTACACAACATATTCGCGACTTAGCCGGGTCCTGGAACTTGTTCTGTGACTTGTTGAAGATCAGCCCGAGCAAGCCCTTCTGGCTGCGCCAATTCGCATTGCCGGAGTTTCGCCTTGACCCGACCCTATTCACCTTTAACTTTTCCGCGTTGTAATTTCTATTTTGTCCACTCGTCTGATAACCGCTCCGCCTGATCGAGCACCAGGCGTATAGCTTCTTCCTGCATATCCGGTGGATACTTGTAGCGGCGTAAAGTAATACGTACCAGGTTGCGCAGTCGAGCACGCACGCTTTCGCGCTTCTGCCAGTCGACTGTGGTGCTGTTGCGCAGCTTGTCGGTCAGTTCGTGTGCGATCTTTTTCAGGATGTCGTCGCCCAACTCTCGCACTGCGCTTTCGTTATCTGACAGCGCGTCGTAGAAAGCCAGCTCCGATTCGTTTAGGCCAAGGTTCTCGCCGCGCTTGGCGGCCTCGCGGAACTCCTTGGCCATCTGAATCAGCTCCTCAACGACCTGCGCGCTTTCAATGGCCCGGCTGCGGTAACGGTTCAGCGCGGCCAGCAGGCGATCGCTGAATTTCTTCTCCAAGATCACGTTGGTACGGCTGCGGGATTTGATTTCGTCGTTAAGTAGCTTTTGCAGAAGCTCGACGGCAAAGTTGCGCTGCGGCAAGTTGCGTACCTCTTCCAGAAAGGCGTCGGAGAGGATGCCGATATCAGGACGACCGAGGCCGACGAGTTTGAAGATATCCTCGACCCCCTCGGCGACCACCGCGTTGTCCAGAATCTGCTTGAG
>MGXL01000032.1:5150-7136 GCA_001801365.1 Gammaproteobacteria bacterium RBG_16_57_12
CCGCGCGCAACATCCATCAGCTCCTTGAGCTTGGCTAATGCCTCGGCGGCGTCCAGGGTGGGCTGTCCCTTGCCACGGCTTTCGGTATAAGTCTTCAATGCCCGGCGCAATTCAGCGGCAATGCCGATGTAGTCCACCACCAGCCCGCCTTCCTTGTCGCGGAACACGCGGTTCACGCGGGCGATGGCCTGCATCAGGTTGTGGTCGCGCATGGGCTTGTCCACGTACATGGTGTGCAGGCACGGCACGTCAAAGCCAGTGAGCCACATATCGCGCACAATCACCAGCTTGAGCGGGTCTTTCGGGTTCTTGAAGCGCTTTTCCAGTTGCTTCTTGGTGGTGGCGTTGTAGATGTGGGGCTGCAACAGCTCTTTATCCGCCGCCGAGCCCGTCATCACGACCTTGATCGCGCCCTGGGCCGGGTCGCTGCTGTGCCACTCGGGCCGCAGGGCCACGATGGCGTTGTAAAGGTGGGCACAAATCTCGCGGCTCATCGCCACGATCATGCCCTTGCCTTCGACTGACGCATTGCGCGCCTCGAAGTGCTGCACGATGTCGGCCGCCACTTCCTTGAGGCGTGGATCAGCGCCCACCAGTTTTTCCAGCGCGGCCCACTTGGTCTTGGCCGCCTCGCGCAGCGCAAGGCTCTCTTCGTCCTCGAAAATTTCTTCGACCTGATCGCTGAGCGCCTCGATCTCCGCCTGGTTGATGTCCAGCTTGGCCAGGCGGCTTTCGTAATAGATCGGCACCGTGGCGCCATCGTCCACCGCATCTTGAATGTCGTAGATGCTGACGTAATCGCCGAATACCGCGCGGGTGTCCTTGTCGTCGGTCTCCACCGGCGTGCCGGTAAAGCCGACAAAGGTCGCGTTGGGCAAGGCGTCGCGCAGGTGCTTGGCAAATCCGTATTTGTATTTGCCTGTCTTCTTGTCCAGCACAGCGCTAAAGCCATACTGCGAGCGGTGGGCCTCGTCGGCGATAACGACGACGTTGGTTCGCCCGGTCAGACGCGGGAACTGGTCCTCGTCCTTTTCGGGCGAGAACTTTTGTACGGTTGTAAAAATGATGCCGCCGGATGGGCGGCCGTTCAGCAGCTCGCGCAGTTGGTCGCGATCTTCTGCCTGTTGCGGGGTTTCCTTCAGCAGCGATCGCGCACCGGCAAAGATCTGGAACAGTTGCCCGTCCAGATCGTTGCGGTCAGTGACGATGACAATTGTCGGGTTCTGCATCTCCGGCTGCTGCATCAACTTGCCGGTGAAACACACCATGGAAATGCTCTTGCCCGAGCCCTGGGTGTGCCAGACGATGCCGCCCTTGCGCGAGCCGGGCACCACCAGCTTGCCGTAGGTGGCGCGCTCCTCCTCCGCCTTGTTCACCTCAGCCTGTGGCTGCGTGGCCGCAATCACCGTGGCCCGTACCGCCTCGCGCACGGCGTGGAACTGGTGATACCCTGCGATCTTCTTGATGATGCCGTCGTCGCCCTGCTCGAACAGGATGAAGTAGCGCAGATAGTCCAGCAGCAGCTCGGGCGCGAAGAAGCCGCGCACCACCTTCTCCAGCTCGACCTCCAGCAACGGCCGGTCGTTCTCGTTGCGCAGCGTGCGCCATGGCAGGAAGCGCTCCCGGTCCGCTGTCAGCGAACCCACGCGCGCATGCAGGCCATCGGAAATCACCAGCGCCTCGTTGAACACGAACAGGTCGGTGATTTCGGCCTTGTAGGTTTCGAGCTGATTGAACGCCGACCAGATATCCGCCTGCTCAGATGCCGGGTTCTTGAGCTCGATTACCGCGATCGGGATGCCGTTGATGAAGCACACCAGATCAGGCCGGCGCGGCTGCTTGGTGCCTTGCACTGTGTACTGGTTCACCACCAGAAAGCGGTTCTGTTCCGGATGCGCGAAGTCGATCAGGCGCACGCGGTCGCCGCGCTTTACTCCGTCGATCTCCACCTCCACAGGCACACCGTCGAGCAGCGCCTCGTGAAAG
>MGXL01000033.1:0-7440 GCA_001801365.1 Gammaproteobacteria bacterium RBG_16_57_12
CAGGAGCAGTACACCAGCTCATTTCAGGACGCTTTTAAAAATGTGATGAACGGCATCAATCCCAGGCTGCCGAAAACTGACCTGTTCTACGCCATGATGCAATTTTCCGATATGCTCGCGCAGGATCGTGCCATTGCCGACAAAACGGCCCTGCTGGTGACGGATGGCCTGGAAAACAGCAAATACACGACCTTCCATAAGCGCAAGAGCATGGCCAATATTGCTCCGGAGAAGGAATTGCTGAGACTGTCCAGCCGGCAGCTCATCACCGAATGGTTCAATGCCAAGGTTTATATCTACGGGCTTGGATATCTGGAAGACAAGGATGTGTATGTGGCGCCCGACATGATCGAACCCCTCAAGGAGTTCTGGCGTTTATATTTCACGGCCGGCAACGCCCAGGTCAAGGGTCTGGGCACCCCCGCGCTGCTGGTGAATTCGCTGCGCTAGTGCCATGACTCGGAAATATCGAGACAAATGAAACGGATGGATTTTGTCGCGGGGCAAGGCGCGAGGAGGCGCTATAGTTTATTCTATGGCAACGACGAGCAACGCCGCCCTGCGGCAAAAGACGCCGTTTCATGTTTCGATATTTCCGAGTCATGGCACTAGGCACCTGTTCGGCAGTTCGGGATTTCAAGCCTTTTCAATGTGGAAATGAAAACTGCCGCCTTTATCCTCGAAACCACGCAACACATTCCCGGTCTGTTTGCAGAATACCTTGAAGTCCCGCACTGAACCGGGATCGGTGGCAATCACGTACAAGACCTGTCCGCGCGTCATGGCGGCAAGCGCCTTCTTGGTGCGCAACAGTGGCAAGGGACACTGCAGGCCGCTGGTGTCGAGTTCAACATCAATATTCATGACCATTCTTTACATCGATAGCTCTTGACGGGTGCAGGAGCGGGAACTTTCCTCTATAGTGATGGCCATAGAATGCATCGTACGGACGCCATGCCGCAAGCAGATTTCTTTCCGATTGGCCAGGATCCATGAAACATTCGCAACAGCGCGCACACTACTCAGCCGGTATCCTGTTGGCAGTCCTGCTGGCGCTTACCCTGCCGGCGCTCGCCGATTTCAATCCCGCTACCGCGCTGCCCGAGATGGGCGATGCGGCCGGCGCCTATCTGTCCCCCGCAGAGGAGAAGCAGCTGGGCAGGGAATTCATGCGGGAATTGCGGCGTTCGGTCAAGATCATCGACGATCCTGAAATCGAATTGTATGTCCAGAACCTCGGCCAGCGCCTGGCATCTTACCTGAAAAACCAGAACTATGAATATAAGTTCTTCGTCATCGACAACCCCGCCATCAACGCCTTCGCCGCGCCTGACGGTTATATCGGCATAAACTCCGGGCTGATCCTCGCCACTCAATCCGAAGGAGAACTGGCGTCCGTCATTGCCCATGAAATCGCCCACATCAATCAACATCATCTGGCCCGGCAACTGGAGCATGGCTTCAAGACTTCGCTGCCGACCCTGGCCGCCATCATCGCCGCCGTCCTGCTCAGCAGCCAAGGCGGCGATGCCAGCTACGCGGCGATCAGCGCCGGGGTTGCCGGTTCGGCCCAGATGCAGCTGAATTTCACCCGCGCCAATGAGCAGGAGGCCGACCGAGTCGGCATCCAATTGCTGGCCGGCGCCGGTTTCAGCCCCTATGGCATGACCGAATTCTTCAGCCTGCTGCAGCAACGCTCCAAGTATGGGGAGTCGGCTGCCCCGGAATTTCTGCGCACCCATCCACTGACCATCTCGCGCATTTCCGACTCCATGAGTCGGGCGGAGCAATATCCGCATCAGGAAGACACCAGCAGCCTGAATTACCATTTCATGCGCCAGCGTCTGCAAGCCGCCACCAGCAGCAATCCGGCGGCCACCGCCAGCGATATGTCGCAATTGCTGGCAGAGCAGCAATACCTCAATGAATATGGCCAGCGCTACGGCCTTGCCTACGCCCTGCTGCTTGGCGGTGATCTCAAGGGCGCCGAAGAGCAAATCAATAAACTGATCAGTGATGATCAGGATCGCGCCACTTACCAGTCCCTGCGGGCTGAAATCGCCCAGGCGCGGCGGGATTTTGCCGGGGCCGCCAAAATCTATGATGAGGTTTTGAAAATCCATCCCGGCAACAAATGGCTGACCTTGCGTCTGGCCGAGGCATTGTTACATAACGATCAGCCTGCGCAGGCCCGCACCCTGCTGTATGGGATTTTCCGGGAACGGGAAACCACGCCGCATATTTATAAATTGCTCGCCCAGTCGGAAAATGCCCTCGGCTCCCAGGTAGAGGCTCACCTGTCCCTGGCTGAATACTATTACCTCTCCGGCTACACAGTGAAGGCCATCGAACAGCTCGAACTGGCGCTGAACCAATACCAGCCCACCGATACTCAAAGCGATTATCTAAAGAAACGTATCGAGCAACTGAAAGCCGAGCTCATCATCGAAACACCAGCGCCAGATCGCTACACACGATAGATATATGGCACAATGTGCAGGAAACTCACGCTGTGGATAATATCATCGGGTTTCACTACACTGCCCCATGCTGTAACAGTGGCGACAGCGATTCCACAACCTTCAAGCCAGATATTCAAATGACAGACAAACCGACTCCTGACTATCCTGCCCCCGGTCTGATGCGACGGCTGTTTGCTGCCATGTACGACAGCCTGCTGGTATTTGCCTTTCTGCTTATCGCCACGGGTACAGTGCTTCTGCTGCGCTCGGGCAATCCTATCGCGCCGGATACTCTGTGGTTCAGTGCGTTGCTGCTGGCGGTCTGTTTTGTATTTTTCGGATTTTTCTGGACCCGTGACGGTCAGACACTGGGCATGCGCACCTGGCGCATCCGCGTCGTGCAGACCGATGGCCGCGCCATCACCTGGCAGCAGGCACTGGTACGTTTTCTGGTGGCGATATTATCCTGGCTGGCCGGCGGGTTGGGGTTTTTCTGGATCCTGTTCGACCGGCAAAAACGCAGCTGGCATGACATCGCATCCGGGACGCGGCTGATTTATCTTGGGAAGTCCTGAATTAGTAAACCCTGCGCATCAGGATAATCGCCAATAGCAAAAACGCCAGCGCGGGCCCGGTCGCACTCAGCAGCGGACTCAGGTCATACGCCAGGCCCACGGCGCCGAGCGTGCGGTTCATCATGTGGAAACCTATCCCCAGCAGCACACCCACCAGGATACGTTGGCCCATGGCCACAGAGCGCGTTGATCCGAACACAAAGGGGATGGCGAGAAAAATCATGACCATGGTGATCACGGGGATCATCAGCTTGTTCCAGAACACCAGCCGATAATGTTCGGAACGCAGGCCGTTGCTGCGCAGATAGTCAATATATTGCTTGAGCCCCCACAAGGTCATGCTCTCGGGATCGATCTGGACTATCCCCAGCAGTTCCGGCGACAGCGATGACTCCCAGATCAGCTCGCCAGAATAGCTGCCGCTGAGCTGCTCGGGTGCGATTTGGGTCTTTTGGACATCCTTGAGCAACCATTTCCCGTTTTGATACATGGCCTGTCTGGCGTGTATCAACTCGCGCAATCGGCCATCATCTCCCATTTCATAGATGTATACATTGCCCAGCTGGCCGTCCTTGCCGATCTTGCGGATATTGATAAACCGTACATTATCACGGGCCCACATGCCGCCATCCCCCTGAAAGGCGATATTCTCTGAGAGCGCATCGGCACGTAAGCGTTGTGCATATTGCTCGGCAAGGGGTGCCACCGCTTCCCCCATGGTCATGGCGATGGCCACCAGGAACAGACCCACCCTCATCAGGGACCAGGTGATCTTCGCCACGGAAATGCCGGTGGCCCGCATGACGGTCAGCTCGTTGTTATTGGCCAGCATTCCCAGGCCAATAATGCTGCCCAGCATGGCGGCAATGGGCATCAGTTGATAGAGCAGTCCTGGCAACTGCGCCGCCACATAGATCATGACCTTGTCGGTAGTGTAACTCCCCATGCCGACATCCTTCATCTGATCGAAAAAGGTAAAAAACGCAAACAGGCCCAGCAGCACCAGCAAGACAATCAGGGTGTTGATAATGACGGTGTCGGCGATGTAACGGTACAGAATTTTCATGATGTAACTCTGCGGGTGACGCGGCCGCTGACGACCATCCACGCCCAGTCCAGACCATAGCGCCTGAGCACCAGCGCCACGATGAAGACTATCAGCAAGGCATGCACCCACCATATTCCGATCAGCGGACTGGTCTTGCCTTGCATCAACCACGACTGCGCGATCCCCAGCAGATTGTTGTACAGGATATAGATCAGGATGGCCCCAAAGAGTTTTGCATAGCGGCCTTCTCGCGGGGTGGTGTAGCTGAGCAATACCCCCAGTATCGACAGCAGCAGCGCCCCTAGAGGCATGGAGAAACGCCGCTGCAATTCGGCGATATTCTCAATTTTGTCCGACCGCCACAGCTGCAGGGTCGAGCCGGAATCAATATCCCGCGTAAGCGGCACAACATCCCTGGGTTCCAGCTTGATGGCCGCCTCGTCATACTGGAAAATCTGGTACGCGGCCTGCCCCGGCTGCCCAACGTATCGATATCCGTCCTGCAAAATCAGGAAATAATCACCGCTTGTTTCGTCCTGATGCTGGTGGCCCGCCGCCGCCACATAGACATCCATGCCATCTTTACCCGCGCCCTGAATAAAGACATTTTTCATCTGCTGATGGTCCGGTGTAATTTCCTCGACATAAAAAACCCACCGCCCGTCCGCGCTCTGGGTGAATCCGCCCGCCTGTATCGCCGCCAGTTCCGGCTCGGCCTTGGCCTGTTCACGGATCTGAAAACGCAAGCCCACCGCCAGCGGTGTGATGTAAAACGATGCGGCCGCCGAGAGGGCCACGCAGAGCAGGACCGGTAATGACAAGGCACGATAGATATCGGCCAGACTCACGCCATTGGCGGATAGCGCCGTCATTTCGCTGTCCTTGTAAAGACGGCCAAAGGCGATCAATACGGCGATAAACAGGCTCAGCGGCAATAAAATATCCAGCGAGGTAAAGATGATCACCGCCAGCATCTTTAACAGCATCCTGGCGGGCAGCTCGCCTTCGACCACCAGGCCGAGAAAATGCGCCAGGCGGTTACCGATAAAAATCAGCAGCAATACCGTAAGGACCGCGAAGAAGGAAGTGATGACTTCCTTGAATAGATAACGCCTGATGATCAAAAGAGTTCTTCGCTCCAACTAATGGCAGGAAAGGTAGTCATTGACATAATTTCCAGTAAACTTATGATAATACAAAATATTGGGGAGCTATGAATAAATCAGACGCTCCTCTGCACTTTCCTCCACTCACTTCTGGAATCAGGCCGGTATTTGCTGATGTGACCATCAACCATAACCAAAAGAGAACCGATATGCACTTTAAAGCCCAAACCGTCAAACTCGCTCAGGTTATCAGTGACTGCCTGGTGGTCGGTGTCTATGAATCAGCCAAGCTCACCGATTCCGCTCAGACGCTGGATGACCAGAGCGGCAAGCAGCTGAGCACAATCATCAAGCAGGGCGATATCACCGGCAAAATC
The DNA here is from genome assembly GCA_001801365.1 of Gammaproteobacteria bacterium RBG_16_57_12. Taxonomy (GTDB): domain Bacteria; phylum Pseudomonadota; class Gammaproteobacteria; order RBG-16-57-12; family RBG-16-57-12; genus RBG-16-57-12. Next base: position 5,569 of record MGXL01000033.1, read on the forward strand.
GGTCAGACCCTGCTGATCCACCAGCTCCCCGGCAATCAGGCAAAGCGGGTGTTGCTGGTCGGCTGCGGAAAAAAACCGGAACTGGGTGAGCGCCAGTACCGCGAAATCCTCGGCCATGCCGCCAAGGCCTTGCTGGGTACGGGCGCCCGAACAGCGGTCAATTGCCTGATGGAGTTACCGATCAAGGGGCAGGATCCACACTGGAAGGCCCGCCAGGTCGTGGAGATCAGCCATGCCAGCCGCTACCGTTTCGAGCAACTGAAAAGCCAGAAAACCAATGATGAATCCCCCCTGGAAGAAATAACCCTGCCGGTGCAGGGCCGCCGCGAAGCGACCATGGTGGAGCGTGCCATCCAGGAGGCCACGGCCATCGCCGCGGCAGTCACACTGGCAAAAAATCTCGGCAATCTGCCTGGCAATATCTGCACACCCACCTATCTGGCCAAACAGGCCAGGGAACTGCAAAAGAAGCCTCGAATCAAGGTCGAGGTGCTGGAAGAGGCCCAGATGAAACAACTGGGCATGGGATCCCTGCTGTCGGTGTCCAGGGGCAGCCGCCAGCCGCCCAAGCTGATCGTGGTCAAATATTCCGGCGCGGCCGCCAAGACCAGACCGGTGGTGCTGGTAGGTAAGGGTCTCACCTTCGACGCCGGCGGCATCTCGCTCAAACCCTCTGCCAATATGGACGAAATGAAATACGATATGAGTGGGGCGGCCAGCGTGCTGGGGGCCATCTCGGCGGCCGCCGATCTGAAATTGCCCATCAATATCGTCGGTATCATCCCCAGCAGCGAGAATCTGCCCGACGGCAATGCCAATAAACCCGGCGATATCGTCACCAGCCTATCCGGCCAGACCATTGAAATCCTCAATACCGATGCCGAAGGCCGCCTGATCCTGTGCGACGCCCTGACCTACGCGGCCCGCTTCACGCCCGCGGTGGTCATCGACGTCGCCACCCTGACCGGCGCCTGCGTCATCGCCCTGGGCGGTCATGCCAGCGGCCTTTTGAGTAATCACAGCCCCCTGGCCAGGGATCTGCTCCGGGCCGGTGAAGAAACCGGCGATCGCGCTTGGGAGCTGCCCCTGTGGGAAGAGTATCAGGAACAGCTCAAGAGCCCGTTCGCCGATATGGCCAATGTCGGGGGTCGCGAAGCCGGCACGATTACCGGGGCGTGTTTTCTGGCCCGCTACACCAAGGATTATCACTGGGCACACCTCGATATCGCCGGTACCGCCTGGAAGAGCGGTGCCCAGAAGGGCTCCACCGGCCGGCCGGTACCGTTGCTGACCCAGTATTTGCTCAACTACAGCAAAAAGGCCAAGGCGTGAGGCGGGTGTACACGTGACCCAGGTCGATTTCTATATCCTGCCCGATGAGAGCCCCGGCGGCAGGGAGCTGTTCGCCTGTCGCCTGGCGGAAAAAATCCAGGGGCTCAAGCACAGGCTCTATATCCACACGGCCTCGGAACAGCAGGCAGAGGCATTGGATCAGCTGCTGTGGACCTTCAGCGCCGGCAGTTTCCTGCCCCACGCCCGCCATCCTCATCAGGACGCGATCGAATCACCCATCCTGATCGGCCATGGCCAGGAGCCCCCCAACGGATATGACGTATTGGTCAATCTTGCTCCGGAAGTACCCCTGTTCTTCAGCCGCTTTGAACGTGTCGCCGAGCTGGTCGATAACAATGTCCAGGTACGCCAGCAGGGCCGGGAACGGTTCCGCTTTTATAAGGACCGCGGTTATAACGTGGCATCACATCCTGTCAAGACCAAAGGGCAGCGGCATGAATGAGGAAATACCGGTACTGGCGCCTGAATCTTCAGTGAATGACTCGGTACCGGTCCTCAAACCTGCCGGGGGCAGCGATG
>MGXL01000033.1:7464-7676 GCA_001801365.1 Gammaproteobacteria bacterium RBG_16_57_12
GCCGTGAATCCCGGAAAAGCTACAAGCACGCCTGCAAATGATATCAACATTCCCGTTCTTGATAGCGGCGCGATTATCCAAACCCAGGCTTCCGCTGTTCATGACCCCATCCCGACCCTGAACCCCCATTCTCAGGCCCCGCCCGTCCGGCCCCAGGAAGTCCAGCCCGCCGCCTCCGGTGCTGACATGGAGCCAGAGATCTTCAGCGAGGA
>MGXL01000033.1:7727-9337 GCA_001801365.1 Gammaproteobacteria bacterium RBG_16_57_12
TGCAAACCACCCTCAATGATGCCCTGATCATCGCCCTGCACAATGTCAGCAACCAGGTCCGGGAAAGTCTGCAGCAGCACCTGGAGCACGAACTGCCGGAGATTATCGACGAAATCATCCGCCAGGATACCCAAGGCCCCGACTAGCGGTATAATATGCCTCTGCGGCGGACAGGCATTCCTGCCCGCCATTCTTTTGTGCTATCCATACCAAGAAAAACCGGACCCATGGACAAAACCTACGAACCACAAGCCATCGAACAGCGCTGGTATGCCCTCTGGGAAAAACAGGGCTACTTTGCCCCACAGGGAGGTGAGACGCCCTACTGCATCATGATCCCGCCGCCCAATGTCACCGGCAGCCTGCACATGGGCCATGCCTTCCAGGACACCATCATGGATGCGCTGATCCGCTATCATCGCATGAAGGGTGATAACACGCTGTGGCAAGCCGGCACCGACCATGCGGGTATCGCCACCCAAATGGTGGTGGAGCGTCAGTTGAATGCCGAAGGCAAGACCCGACACGATCTGGGCCGCGAGAAATTTATCGAGCGCGTCTGGGAATGGAAGGACGAATCCGGCGGCACTATCACCCGGCAGCTGCGCCGCATGGGCGCCTCGCTCGACTGGTCGCGCGAGCGCTTCACCATGGACGGGGGCTTGTCCAAAGCCGTCACCGAAGTCTTCGTGCGCCTGCATGAAGAAGGCCTGATCTACCGCGGCAAACGCCTGGTGAACTGGGATCCGGTGCTGCACACCGCCGTCTCCGATCTCGAAGTGATATCACAGGAGGAAAACGGTTACCTGTGGCATATGCGTTATCCTTTGGTGGACGGCTCAGGGCACCTGAGCGTCGCCACCACCCGCCCCGAGACCCTGCTGGGCGATGCGGCCGTGGCCGTGCATCCGGGCGATGAGCGCTTCAAGCACCTCATCGGCCAGCTGGTCAAACTGCCGCTCACCGGGCGCACCATTCCGATCATCGCCGACGACTATGTCGATCCGGCCTTCGGCAGCGGCTGCGTGAAGATCACCCCGGCGCATGACTTCAACGACTATCAGGTGTGGCTGCGCCATCGTGACGAAAACAATATCTCATCCCTGCCCAATGGCGGGCTGATCAACATCTTCACCATCGATGCCGCCATCATCGGCCCAAATGATGAACACGGCACGCTGATCCCCGAGGATTTTCACAGCCTGGACCGCTACGCGGCGCGCACACTGATCCTGGAAGAACTCGGCACGCTCGGACTGCTGGAAAAGACCGATGACCACAAGCTGATGGTGCCGCGCGGTGATCGCTCCGGCGCCGTCATCGAACCCCTGCTCACCGACCAGTGGTACGTGCGCGTCGCCCCGCTCGCCGAACCGGCGATCCGGGCCGTGGAAGACGGCTCGATCCGTTTCGTGCCGGACAACTGGAAGAACACCTATTTCGAATGGATGCGTAATATCGATGATTGGTGCATCTCGCGCCAGATCTGGTGGGGGCATCGCATCCCGGCCTGGTATGACGGCAAGGGCGATGTCTATGTCGGCCGCTCCGAGCATGAAGTGCGCGCCACACACAGGCTGGGTCCCGACGTCATCCTCACGCAGGACGAA
>MGXL01000033.1:9353-13244 GCA_001801365.1 Gammaproteobacteria bacterium RBG_16_57_12
GGTTCTCCTCGGCCCTGTGGACCTTCTCCACCCTGGGCTGGCCGGAGCCGACCCAGGAACTCAAGACCTTCCATCCCACTTCGGTGCTGGTCACCGGTTTCGACATCATTTTCTTCTGGGTCGCCCGCATGATCATGATGGGCATCAAATTCACCGGCCAGGTGCCATTCAAAGAGGTCTACGTTCACGGCCTGGTGCGCGACGCGCAGGGCCAGAAGATGTCCAAGTCCAAGGGAAATGTGCTCGATCCGATCGACATCATCGACGGCATCGATCTGGAGTCGCTGGTCAAGAAGCGCACCGCCGGCCTGATGAAGCCGCAGGACGCCCCCAGGATCGAGAAGGCCACGCGCAAGGAATTTCCCGAGGGCATCCCCGCCTTCGGCACCGACGCGCTGCGCTTCACCTTTGCGGCGCTGGCCTCCACCGGCCGCGACATCAATTTCGACATGAATCGCATCGAGGGCTATCGCAACTTCTGCAACAAGCTGTGGAACGCCGCGCGTTATGTATTGATGAACACCGAAGGGCAAGACTGCGGACAACACGGCGGCGAGATTGAACTGTCCACCGCCGACAAGTGGATCATCTCGCGCTTGCAACGTGCGGAAAAGTCAGTGGCCAGCGCAATCGACAATTACCGCTTCGACCACGCTGCGCAAACCCTCTACGAATTCACCTGGAGCGAATACTGCGACTGGTATCTGGAGCTGTCCAAGCCGGTATTGACCGGCGAAAGCTCCGAGGCCGCCAAACGCGGCACACGCCGCACCCTGGTGCGCGTGCTGGAAACCCTGTTGCGTCTGGCGCATCCGATCACGCCCTATATCACCGAAGAGATCTGGCAGCGCGTCGCGCCACTCGCAGGAAAGACCGACAGTACGATCATGCTGCAAAGCTATCCGGTTGCCGATGTCACAAAGATCGATGAGGCCGCCGAGGCCGAGATGCAATGGGTGATGGGCTTCATCGTCGGTGTGCGCAAGATCCGCTCCGGCATGAATATCGCGCCGGGCAAACCGCTGCCGGTGCTGCTGCAGAATGGCTCACCCACCGATCGGCAACGTCTGGAACGCAATACCACCTTCCTGTCGGTGCTGGCCAGAACAGCCTCCATTACCTGGCTAGACGCCGGTGACGAGGCGCCGGAATCCGCCATCACCCTGGTCGGTGAGTTGAAACTGCTGGTGCCCATGGCAGGTCTGATCGACAGGGAGGCCGAGCTCGCGCGTCTGGACAAGCAAATCGCCAAGCTGGAAAAAGACATTACCAGCGGCGAGACCAAACTGGCCAACCCCGGTTTTGTCGACAAGGCCCCCGCTGCCGTGGTGGATAAAGAGCGGGAGCGCATTGATGAACTACGCAACACTGTCGCCCATCTGAGGGAACAACACGTCAGGATTCACGCGATGTGATTTGTATTCTCAGCAGGGGTTATTGATAGTACAGCCAAACATTCATACGGCATCATTTTCCGTATGACACAATACTCAGCAAGGGGTATGAGGAGAAATCAATCATGCAGGCAACAGTAATAATATCCGGATCTGCATCATCGCTACGCCACCACAGCGCGCGTGCGCTGATAACAGGGTGCATAGCTGTGTTAACCACCCTTCTCGCAGGATGCGGGTCCAATGAAGCAGGCGGCCCTGGCGCGACCATCAAAGGTAAACTGGATACTTGTGCATTAATCGCTTCCGCCGATCCGGATGCATTGCTGGACATAGCAGACGGCAAGGCCTATCCGGTGATCTCCATGCAAACGGAAGATGGCACACAGGCCACATCTCAATGCACTTATACTTCCGAATCCACCGCAAGAACCATTGGTCTGTTAGTAAAATTTTCCTCCTCCGAGATCAACCCTCCCACCAAGGCTGAATTTATTGAATCGCAGATAGCCGCCGAATATATGAGCGCTGGCGACGATCTCGCATCTGCCATAGCGGCAGGCCCTGACATACAGGGCCTGGGTGATCTGGCTTTTTCCTATAAGCTGATGAGATCCAATCTCCATGTGTTCTGGGCCAGGCACTACCAAATGGTTGTGATGACCAGTGGAAATGTAAGCGCCGAGAAAGCGTTGAAAATAAATGAACGCATTGCGCAACAGGTATTAAAAGCCTTCCCAGGATAAGCTCTTAACAGCCTGGAAACACATTAGGGAAGCTCTGTATCATCCACCCCCGGAGACCACCATGAGCAATTTTCAACCCGGTATTCTGGCAGAAATTCCTCCGCAGTCCCGCTATCTGACTTTCACAGGCATACCGGGTGGCGCAAGCCGTGATGTAATACAGCAGTTTTGCCGCGAACAGGATGGCTCCGCCACCGTCGTCGGCTTCGGCGCCTCACTGGTACTCGCGCTGGGAGGACGGATCAATGGCTTGCGCAGCTTTCCACACCTTGCCGTTGCCGGGGTGGATGTGCCGTCGACACCGGCGGCATTATGGTGCTGGCTGCGGGGCGATGACCGTGGCGAGTTGCTGCACAGGTCCAGGCATATCATTCATGCCCTGTCCCCGGCCTTCCGGCTGCAAGGCAGTCTGGACGCATTCAGATATGACCATGGCCGTGACCTGACCGGCTATGAAGACGGCACTGAAAATCCAACAGGGGATGACGCCCTTCAAGCGGCTACCGTCCAGGGTACAGGCACCAGCCTGGATGGTTCCAGTTTTGTGGCCGTGCAGCAATGGGTGCATGATCTGAACCGGTTTGAGGCCCTGTCCGCGACAGCACAGGATCACACCATCGGACGACGCAAATCAGACAATCAGGAATTGGACGATGCCCCGCCTTCCGCACATGTCAAACGCACGGCACAGGAAGGCTTTGAGCCTCATGCCTTTATTTTGCGCAGATCCATGCCCTGGATCGATGCCGGTGATGCCGGACTGGTATTCGTCGCCTTCGGCAAATCCTTCGATGCCTTTGAGGCCCTGCTCAACAGAATGGCCGGGGCGGACGATGGCATCACCGATGCCTTGTTCACCTTCACCAGACCCATCAGTGGAAGCTATTACTGGTGTCCGCCGGTCCGGCGCGGGCAGCTGAATGTCAGTGGGCTTGGTTTGTAAATAATTGCCGTCTGTTCAATCCTCATCACCCAGCTCGGGATTCCAGCCCTGCGCGCGCGCCCCGGAGATGGCGGCATCATAGATGCGGGCATGACGCTCGCGCAACTCCGCCGGCAGATGGCTGACCAGATGCGCGTAAGGCAGCCAGGCCTCATGGACCTGGTCATATAAGGCCAGCAGGCGTTGCTTGTCCCAACCCTTGCAGTCTTCGTTTTCCGCTATCAGGCCGAATACCCAGGCGTCCCTGATGACGGTACCGGTGGGCGTCATCCCCCCGTGCAGATCATCATGGATGCCCACATAACTTTCACTCTTGGACATCGTTGTTATTTGCCCCTTGTTGATATTTCATTCGCCCAAACAAACGCGAAAGGCGGGTTATAATGCCCGGATGGAATCAGTCGGGGTTCCCGGCGGGTTTAAGATTCTCTTTCGACCGAGCAGCAGGCTGGTCGAGCTGTTGCTGCAACTCTTCAATCTGCTGCGCTTTCTGCGCCCGCTCCTGTTCCAGCGTTTTCAATCGCGCGGCAATCGCCACAATTTCCATTTCAATGGCCTTCATGTTCCGGAGTACATCTTCATTTTCCTGTTGGAGTGCCGGTACGGTATTCTCGGCAAGAACAACGCTACCGGAACAAAAGAGCACCCCCCCTGATAAAACCGCCGTGACCATTATTTTGCTCATATATCTGCCATTCCTGCAAAACAGGTCATTTAACAGCCTGCTGGAACCGCTGTCAACAAAGTAAAGCGCCAAGCGCCTGGTGGCAACACCCCAAATAAAAAGGCCTATCCGGCGGGATAGGCC
>MGXL01000034.1:0-486 GCA_001801365.1 Gammaproteobacteria bacterium RBG_16_57_12
ACCGCCAGGTTGCGCAGTGTCGAGGCGCAAACCGAGAAATTGCACGGGCAGCAGGTGGAGGCCAATGATACCTTCAATGAGGTGCAGGGCCGATATTACAGCGTCGGCGCCGATATCGCCCGCATCGAACAAAACATCCAGCACGCCAAGGAGCGCATGCAGCAATTGCAGCAGGATCTGGCCCAGGTGCAACACTCCTGGCAGGAAGCCCAGGTTCATCTGGAAGCGGATCAGCAACGCATCCGGCAATTGAGCATGGAATTGCTGGAAAATGAACCACGTCTGGCAAGGGCTCAGGAAGAAGAGCGTAATTCATCCGCGATCCATGCCGAAGCCGAGCGACAAATGCACGACTGGCAGACCCGCTGGGATGATTTCAATCAGCGCGCCGCCGAGCCATCGCAGACTGCACAGGTGGAGCGCGCCCGCATCCAGCAACTCGATCAGCACCTGCTGCAGGTCAAGTCACGCCTGGAGCGTCTGCAC
>MGXL01000034.1:520-5697 GCA_001801365.1 Gammaproteobacteria bacterium RBG_16_57_12
AGCTGGCCGATGTCGCCGAACAGCAGGGTGCGGTGGAGCAGGAACTGGCCCGCCTTCAGGAAAATCTGCAGGCGCGTCAGCAGGAGATCCAGGCACGCCGGGAACACAATCATGAAATATCCGGCCGGCTCGATCATGCCCGCAGCCGCTTGCAAACCCTGCGTGGCAAACAGGCCTCGCTGCAGGCCTTGCAGGAAGCGGCCCTGGGCAAGCGCAAAGGCGCGGTCAGCGACTGGTTGCAACATCAGGGGCTGCAGGACGCCAAACGCCTGGCGCAGAATCTGCGCGTCGATCCCGAATGGGAGCGCGCGGTGGAATGTGTGCTGGGATTTTATCTGGAAGCGGTGTGCGTTGACGGTATCGATCCGACGGCGGCGCTGCTGGACGGCCTGCAACACGGCTCGCTGACCTTGTTCGATACGGCAACTGCCGGCAGCGGGGCGCAGGTCAGCCAGGGCGCGCCGCTGGCCGAGCGGGTGCACAGCGCCTTGAATCTCGACAGCGTGCTGAGCGGCGTGATCGCCGCCGATGACCTGCCGCAGGCCCTGGCGATGCGCCAGCGTCTGGCCGATCATGAATCGGTGATCACCCGCGATGGCATCTGGCTGGGTAAAAACTGGTTGCGCGTGATACGCGACGCCGACGAGAAGGCCGGGGTGTTGCATCGTGAGCAGGAGCTGGCGGAGATCGCTACTGAAATCGCCCAGCTGGAGCAACAGGCCAGCGCGCTGCAACATCAATTGGAAGAAGGCCGTCAGACCCTGCAGCGCGAGGAGCAGCAGCGCGATGCGATGCAGGCACAGATGAATCAGGTCAACCGCCGCTATACCGAACTGCGTGGACAGTCGAGTGGCAAGCAGGCGCGCCTGGAGCAGATTCGTCTGCGCGGCGAGCGTATCCAGGAAGAACTCAGAGAGTTGACCGATCAGTCTGGTCATGATGAACAGGAGCATGGCACGGCACGCCAGCGGCTGACCGCGGCCCTGGAACTCATGGAGCAGTTGGGTCATCAGCGCGAGGTCCTGACGGGCGAGCGCGATGAATTGCGCAACAAGCTCAACCAGGCGCGGGAGCGCGCCCAGAATGACCGCAACCAGATGCATCAGGTCAGTCTGACTATCCAGTCACTGCGCACCAGTCTGGAGGCTACTGAACAGAGTCTGGCGCGCATGCAGCATCAGCGCGAGCAGTTGACGGCGCGGCGTGAAGAACTGCGTACTATCCTGGCCGAGGGCAATCAGCCGATTGCCGGATTGAGCAAGGAGCTGGAGACCCTGCTGACCTCGCGTATGGCGGTGGAGAAGGAACTGGCCGAGGCGCGCCGCTCCGTGGAGGATATCGATCACACCATGCGTCAGCTTTCGACAGAGCGCCATGCCGTGGAGCAGGACATGCAGGGTGTGCGCAGCGCGCTGGAGCGGGTGCGTATGGACTGGCAGGGCATCCAGGTGCGTCGGCAGACTGTGCTGGAACAAATCACCGAGTCAGGTTACGAGCCCAGGGCGTTGTTGCAGGAAATGCCGGCGGATGCCAGCGAGGGGCAATGGCAGCAATCGTTGGAAGCCGTGACCACGCGCATCGAGCGCCTCGGCCCTATCAATCTGGCGGCCATTGACGAGTTCAAACAGCAATCCGAGCGCAAGTCTTATCTTGATGCACAGCACGCCGACCTGACCCAAGCCCTGGAGACCCTGGAAGAGGCAATCCGCAAGATCGACCGCGAGACCCGCACCCGGTTCAAGGAAACCTACGATCGGGTCAACGGGCATTTCCAGACCTATTTCCCCCGGCTGTTCGGCGGTGGTCATGCCTATCTGGAAATGACCGGCGATGACCTGCTCAGCACCGGTGTGACCGTAATGGCGCGTCCACCCGGCAAGCGTAACAGCACCATCCATCTGTTATCGGGCGGAGAAAAGGCCCTGACCGCGGTCGCCATGGTCTTCTCCATATTCGAGCTGAATCCCGCGCCGTTCTGCATGCTCGATGAAGTGGATGCACCGCTGGATGAGGCGAATGTGGGCCGGTTTTGCGAACTGGTACGCGAGATGTCGCAGCGGGTGCAGTTTATTTTCATCACCCATAACAAGGCCACCATGGAGATGGCCGAACAGCTCAATGGCGTCACCATGTATGAGCCCGGGGTATCACGTATTGTTGCTGTCGACATGGATGAGGCCTATCAGATGGCTGTCGCCAGTTAACAGCTTTTTTTCAGCAGACTGTTAGCCCGGATTATTCATGAACAGCTACTGCGAAGTCCGTAAGACCACGAATCTGCGGCGTTGCGCTCGAAAAATGTGCTCGACGTACTGTCAAGTACGCCTGCGCACGTTTTTTGTCGCGCGCCTTGCATCTTCATGGTCTTACGGCCTCTCGTGCGCTGTTCATGAATAATCCGGGCTAGAACCTGTTATCACCAGTCGCATACTCTTTATTAGCGGAGATGAACGATGGACCCCCTGCGGATAAGTCTGATAGTCATCGGTGCGCTGATCGTGCTGGTCCTGTACCTGTTGGGCAGATTTCAGGGTCAACGTCAGGCCAGGCAAAATCGAACGGCGCCCGCACCGGTTAGCGACTCGTCGTCTAATGAGGCGCAACCTGGTTACCCGGGTGCGGAAACGGTTGTGGATGAAGATCTGCCCAGTCTATCGGCGACCCGTGACGAATTCAGTCATGAGCAGACCGGCTCAAGTGCGAAAGAATCATCTCACGAAGTTCAACCAGCCAACGCAGAATCATTGATCGCCTATTTCCTGCTGACGCCGAACCCCCGGCCCCTGGCGGGCACCCGGATACTCTCCGCCTTTGGCGCCGCGGGTCTGGAGTATGGCGACATGGAGATATTTCATTATCTGGATCCGGGCAGCGGCAAGCCGGTATTCAGCACGGCCAACATGCTGAAGCCCGGCACCTTCCCGATCAGCGCGATGGATAATTTTGAATCGCCGGGTCTGGTCATGTTCATGCAGTTGCCCGGTCCGTGTGATGTGCTGGACTCCTATGATGCCTTTGTGAACAAGGCGCAAACGCTCGCCACCAGCCTCGGCGCCCGGTTGTGTGATGGTCGGCGCCAGCCCCTGAGTCAGGAAACCATTCATCGCCAGCGTGAGCAGTTGAAGGCTCGTTATAACTGATGGCCAGCCGGCAGAACATCGTCCAGCGAATCGCCACCCTGCGCGAGCAGATCAATTATCACAATTACCGCTATTATGTGCTGGATGATCCACAGATCCCGGACGCCGAATTCGATCGGCTGTTTCGCGAGCTGCAAGCCCTGGAACAGCAGCACCCGGAACTGATCACGGCCGATTCACCCACCCAGCGGGTTGGTGGAGCGCCGCTCGGTGAATTCAAGCCGGTGCGCCACGAAGTGCCGATGCTGTCGCTGGCCAATGCCTTTGATGATATCGAGGTCGAGGCCTTCGACCAGCGTGCCCGCACGCGCCTGGAAGTGGAGGCCATCGAATATACCGCCGAACCCAAGCTGGATGGTCTGGCGATCAGCCTGCTCTATGAACAGGGCGAGCTGGTGCGTGCCGCCACCCGCGGTGATGGCGAGACCGGCGAAGAGGTGACCCACAATGTGCGCACCATTCATGCGATACCGCTGCGCCTGCTGGGCAAGGATTATCCCGGTCTGCTGGAGGTGCGCGGCGAGGTATATATGCCCAGGCGTGGCTTTGAACGATTGAATGTTGAGCAGGAGGCGAGGGGCGAGAAGGCCTTTGCCAATCCGCGCAATGCGGCGGCAGGCAGTCTGCGTCAGCTTGACCCGCGCATTACGGCGCAGCGGCCTCTGGCGTTTTACTGTTATGGTGTCGGGCGGGTACAGGGTGGCAAACTGCCCGGGCAACATCTGGCGATCCTGAACTGTCTGCGTGAGTGGGGTTTGCCGGTATCAGGCGAGATCCGCCAGGTGCAGGGCGTGATGGGATGTCTGGACTATTATCGGGCTATGGCGCCGCGCCGCGCCACGCTGCCGTATGAAATCGATGGCGTCGTTTATAAAGTCAACTCACTGGCGCAACAGCAGGCTCTGGGTTTTGTTTCGCGGGCGCCGCGCTGGGCCATTGCGCATAAATTCCCCGCCCAGGAAGAAATGACCCGGGTGCTGGCCATTGATGTTCAGGTGGGGCGTACCGGCGCGCTGACGCCGGTGGCGCGTCTGGAGCCGGTATTCGTCGGCGGTGTGACGGTCACCAACGCCACGCTGCACAATGAAGACGAGGTGCATCGCAAGGATGTGCGGGTGGGAGACACCGTCATCGTGCGTCGCGCCGGTGATGTCATTCCGGAAGTGGTGAGCGTGGTGCTGAGCCGGCGTCCCGCCAAGACCGCGGTTTTCAAAATGCCCAAGCAATGCCCCAAGTGCGGCTCACAGGTGGTGCGGCCCGAGGGGCAGGCGGTGAGCCGGTGCGTGGGCGGATTGTATTGCCCCGCCCAGCGCAAGCAGGCCATCAAACATTTTGCCGCGCGCCGCGCCATGGATATCGAAGGGCTGGGCGACAAGCTGGTCGATCAACTGGTGGATGAAGCATTGATTCACGATGTGGCGGACCTGTACGTGCTGACAGAATCACAACTGGCCGGCCTGGAACGCATGGGTGACAAGTCGGCGGAAAATCTGATCCAGGCCCTGGAGAAAAGCAAACACACCACACTGGCGCGTTTCATTTATGCCCTGGGGATACGTGAAGTGGGCGAGGCTACCGCGCAGGCCCTGGCGCAGTATTTTGCCAATCTAAAAAAGCTGGAGCAGGCCGATCTTGAGAGCCTGCAACAGGTGCCGGATGTCGGGCAGGTAGTGGCGGAGAGTATTTATCGATTCTTTCGCCAGGCGCATAACCGCGAGGTTATCAACAAACTGCTCGAGGCCGGCATCACCTGGCCGGCACCGGTCGCGACGGCGGCGGCGCAGACCCTGGCGGGGCAGACCTTTGTTCTGACCGGCACCCTGCAAACCATGACGCGCGACGAGGCGAAACAACGGCTGCAGGCGCGCGGCGCCAAAGTCAGCGGCAGCGTATCGAAAAAGACCACCTATGTCGTAGCAGGCAGCGAGGCGGGATCCAAACTGGCGGATGCACAGGCGCTGGGCGTCAAGGTATTAAGTGAAGAGGAATTGCTCAAGCTGTTGGGTCAGTCTTTGTAGGGTGGATAAGCGATAGCGC
>MGXL01000035.1:0-5587 GCA_001801365.1 Gammaproteobacteria bacterium RBG_16_57_12
CGTCTTGCCATGGTCTACGTGACCGATCGTGCCTACATTCAGATGCGGCTTCTTGCGTTCAAATTTTCCCTTGGACACGGTGTTTACCTCGTTTTCTCTGCTGTCGATTTACACAAATGGGTTATTAAGCCTGTCAAGATGCCTTTTTGATAACGCTCTCGGCGATACTATTGGGTGCTTCGGCATACTTGGCGAACTCCATGGAGTAGGTGGCACGCCCCTGGGTTGCCGAGCGCAGGTCGGTCGCATACCCGAACATTTCGCCCAGCGGCACTTCGGCGCGAATGATCTTGCCGGCCGGTGAGTCATCCATACCCTGGAGAATGCCGCGACGACGGTTCAGGTCGCCCATGACATCCCCCATCTTTTCTTCCGGCGTAACCACCTCAACCTTCATGATCGGTTCAAGCAGCACCGGACTGGCTTCCACGGCCCCCTTCTTGAACCCCATGGAGCCAGCGATCTTGAACGCCATTTCATTGGAATCCACATCATGATAAGAGCCATCGATCAGGGTCACCTTGACATCCACGACCGGATAGCCGGCGATTACACCGTTCAGCATCTGTTCCCGGATACCTTTATCGACGGCCGGGACATATTCCCTGGGTACTACACCCCCCACGATGCCATTGACGAATTCGTAGCCGCTGCCCGCTTCCATCGGCTCCATTCTGAGCCAGACGTGGCCATACTGGCCGCGACCGCCGGACTGACGCACGAACTTTCCTTCCACCTCGACCGTCTTGCGTATAGTCTCGCGATAGGCCACGCGTGGCGCACCGACATTGGCCTCGACACCAAACTCACGGCGCATCCGGTCAACGATGATCTCCAGATGCAATTCGCCCATACCTGAGATAATGGTCTGGCCGGATTCCTCGTCGGTCCTGACGCGGAAGGACGGATCTTCCTGGGCCAGCTTGCTCAGGGCAACACCCATCTTTTCCTGGTCGGCCTTGGTCTTAGGCTCGATGGCCACAGAAATGACCGGCTCGGGGAATTCCATGCGCTCGAGCGTGATGACATGTTTCAGATCGCACAGGGTATCGCCGGTGGTGACATCCTTCAGGCCCACTGCGGCGGCGATATCGCCCGCATGTACTTCCTTGATTTCATCGCGATGATTGGCGTGCATCTGCAGCACACGGCCGACACGCTCCTTTTTGCCCTTGATAGGGTTATAGACGGTATCACCCGAATTCAGCACTCCGGAATAGACACGGAAGAAGGTCAGGGTGCCGACGAAAGGGTCGGTGGCGATCTTGAAGGCCAGCGCCGAGAACGGCTCGTTGTCATCGGCATGGCGTGCGGCCTCGGTACCGGCGGCATCGTCCAGCGAGCCCTTGATGGACTCGATATCTGTAGGTGCGGGCATGTAATAGATCACGGCATCCAGCATGGCCTGCACGCCCTTGTTCTTGAAGGCGGAGCCGCACAAGGCCGGGACGATCTCGCTCTTCAGAGTGCGAATGCGCAAACCCTTGCGTATTTCCTCTTCACTGAGCTCTTCGCCCCCCAGATATTTTTCCATCAATTCTTCGTTGGCCTCAGCGGCCGCTTCTATCAGGTGATCACGCCACTTGGCGCATTCTGCCTGCATCTCCGCGGGAATCTCCTTGGCCTCATAGGTCAGACCCTTGTCCGCCTCGTTCCAGTAGATTGCCTTCATGCGGACCAGGTCTACCACACCCTTGAAATTTTCCTCGGCGCCGATCGGCAGCTGCACCGGCACCGGGTTGGCTCCCAGGCGGCTCTTGATCTGGCCGATCACACGCAGAAAATTGGCGCCGGCACGGTCCATCTTGTTGACGAAGGCGAGGCGGGGCACGCGGTATTTATTGCCCTGGCGCCAGACTGTTTCCGATTGCGGCTCTACGCCGCCGACGGCGCAGAATACCGCGCAGGCGCCATCGAGGACGCGCAGGGAACGCTCCACCTCGATAGTGAAATCGACGTGGCCGGGGGTATCGATAATATTGACCCGATGTTCCGGAAACTGCTTGTCCATGCCGCTCCAGAAACAGGTGGTGGCCGCGGAGGTAATGGTGATGCCGCGCTCCTGCTCCTGCACCATCCAGTCCATGGTGGCCGCACCGTCATGTACTTCACCGATCTTGTGTGAAACACCGGTATAAAACAGCACGCGCTCGGTAGTCGTGGTCTTGCCGGCATCAATGTGCGCCATGATTCCGATATTGCGGTAGCGATCTATGGGTGTTTTACGTGCCACGTGTACTTACCTTATCAAAAAATGGATATTCCAATTACCAGCGGTAATGGGCGAAGGCCTTGTTGGCGTCCGCCATACGATGCGTATCTTCACGTTTTTTCACAGCGGTGCCGCGATTCTCGCAGGCTTCGGAGATTTCGGCAGCCAGACGGGCGCCCATGCTTTTCTCACCGCGCGCACGTGCCGCATCTACCAGCCAGCGCATGGCCAAGGCAGTACGGCGCTCGGGACGCACTTCAACCGGCACCTGATAGGTGGCGCCGCCGACACGACGGGACTTCACCTCGACGCTCGGGCGGACGTTGTCCAGCGCCTTGGTCAGGGACTCCATCGGATTCTGAGCACCCTTCTCGCCGATCCTGTCCAGCGCGCCGTAGACGATCTTTTCCGCCACGGATTTCTTGCCGCGACGCATGATGACATTGATCAATTTGGCAAGGGTCTGATCTCCGTATTTAGGATCCGGGAGTATCGTCCTCTTGGCAGCTTCTCTTCTTCTGGCCATGTGTAATATCCAAACCTTGGTTAATAGTTAAATCAGGACTTCGGACGCTTGGCGCCATACTTGGAGCGACCCTGCCGGCGGCTATCCACGCCGGCGGTATCCAGGCTGCCGCGCACCGTGTGATAACGCACCCCCGGCAGGTCCTTGACGCGACCACCGCGAATCAGGATCACGGAGTGTTCCTGGAGGTTATGCCCTTCTCCACCGATATAGGTGGACACCTCCATGCCGTTGGTCAGGCGCACACGCGCCACCTTGCGCAGCGCGGAATTCGGTTTTTTCGGGGTTGTGGTGTATACACGTGTGCACACCCCCCGCTTCTGCGGGCAGCCGGCCAAGGCAGGTACCTTGCTTTTTTCCTGCTGGCGCTTACGCGGTTTACGCACCAACTGATTGAATGTTGCCATTTTTCTACTCCAACCCTACAAATAAAACGACAGGCAGGTTCTCTGCCTGTCAAAGAGACGCGAGATTCTAGAAGTTGTGCCCGCGACTGTCAAGTCCTAATCGGGCCCAGCCGCGGGTTTTTTCAGTGCAATGGCCTCAGCCCACCGACTCCTTCACCTGATCACCGGTATCTATGCCGCTGCTTATGGATTCGGCAACCGGCTCGACGCCCAGTTGTTCGGCGGTCCTGCGGCGCTGGCGGTCAGTGTGGTAGGCCATACCCGTTCCGGCGGGGATCAGGCGTCCCACGATGACATTCTCCTTGAGGCCGCGCAGCAGGTCGACCTTGCCGTTTACGGCCGCCTCGGTCAGAACGCGGGTGGTCTCCTGGAATGATGCTGCGGAAATGAACGAGTCCGTCGCCAGCGAGGCCTTGGTAATGCCCAGCAGAACCGGCTCATAGACCGCCGGCATCTTGCCATCGGCCACTATCCGTTCGTTTTCCTTCAATACCACGGACAGCTCCAGCTGTTCCCCCTTGAGGAACTTGCTGTCGCCCGGATCGGCGATGTCGACCTTGCGCAACATCTGGCGGACGATCACCTCGATGTGCTTGTCGTTGATCTTTACCCCCTGCAGGCGGTAAACGTCCTGAACTTCGTTCACGATATAGCTGGCCAGGGTCTCGACACCCAGCAGGCGCAGGATATCGTGCGGGATCGGAGGACCATCACTGATCACTTCGCCCTTTTCCACGTGCTCACCCTCGAAGACGGTGATATGGCGCCATTTCGGTATCAGCTCCTCGTAGGTATCGCCTTCCTTCGGGGTGATGATCAGACGCTGTTTGCCCTTGGTTTCCTTGCCAAAGGAAACGGTACCGGAAATCTCGGCCAGGATCGCCGGCTCCTTGGGCTTGCGCGCCTCGAAGAGATCGGCCACGCGGGGCAGACCACCCGTTATGTCACGGGTCTTGGTGGTTTCGTGCGGGATACGCGCCAGCACGTCGCCCACACCCACGGCGGCACCGTCCGCCAGGGAGACAATCGCCCCCGCCGGCAGGTAGTAGTGGGCCGGTATGTTGGTGCCGGCGATATTCAGATCTTTACCTTTGTCATTCAACAGCTTGATCATGGGGCGCAGATCCTTGGCCGCGCCGGAACGCATCTTCGGCTCCATGACTACCAGACTGGTCAGACCGGTCACTTCGTCGGTCTGGCTCTGCACGGTGACGCCTTCAGAGAAGTCGCTGAACTGGGCGTAACCCGCCACTTCGGTAATGATCGGGTGGGTATGTGGATCCCAGCTCGCCACCATCTGCCCGGCTTCGACGTCCTGGGTATCGGTAACATTGAGGATAGCGCCATAGGGCAGCTTGTAGCGTTCACGTTCACGGCCATGGCTGTCCAACACCGCCACTTCACCGGAACGGGACACGGCGACATAGTGACTCTTGGCATGCTGCACCATCTTGATGTTATGCAGACGCACCATACCCCTGGATTTGACCTCGATATTGCTGATCGCCGCGGAGCGGGATGCCGCACCACCGATATGGAAGGTACGCATGGTCAGCTGGGTGCCGGGCTCGCCGATGGACTGGGCGGCGATTACGCCGGCGGCCTCGCCGATATTGACCAGATGGCCACGCGCCAGATCACGACCGTAGCACTTGGCGCATATGCCATAGCGGGATTCGCAGGTAATGGGCGAGCGCACCTTGACCTGGTCGATGCTCATTTCCTCAAGGCGGTCCACCCAGCGTTCATCCAGCAACGTGCCCGTGGTGACCACCACCTCGTCGGAGTTGGGCGCCAGCACATCTTCGGCCACGACACGGCCCAGCACCCGCTCACGCAGCGGCTCAACCACATCACCGCCTTCGATCAGGGGATTCATGGTCAGGCCACGGCTGGTACCGCAATCATCCTCGCTGACCACCATGTCCTGAGCCACGTCGACCAGACGACGGGTCAAATAACCGGAGTTGGCCGTCTTCAGGGCCGTGTCCGCCAGACCCTTGCGGGCACCATGGGTGGAAATAAAATATTGCAGTACGTTCAAACCTTCGCGGAAGTTGGCGGTGATCGGCGTCTCGATAATGGAGCCGTCCGGTTTGGCCATCAGGCCGCGCATGCCGGACAACTGACGGATCTGTGCCGCGCTACCGCGGGCGCCGGAGTCGGCCATCATGTAGATCGGATTGAAGGATTGTTGTTGCACTTCCTTGCCGTCCTTCGTGATGACCTTTTCCGTCGCCAGCTTGGCCATCATGGCATTGGCCACCTGATCGTTGGTGCGGGACCAGATATCGACGACCTTGTTATAACGTTCGCCGTTGGTGACCAGACCGGAAATATACTGGTTCTCAATTTCCTTCACCTGGCTTTCCGCGGCGCGGATCAGCTCATCCTTCTCCGTGGGCATGACCAGGTCATCGACACCGAAGGAGGCCCCGGAGC
>MGXL01000035.1:5604-15659 GCA_001801365.1 Gammaproteobacteria bacterium RBG_16_57_12
GGTCGGCGAAGATCACGGTTTCCTTCAAGCCAACGCGGCGATAGCATTCGTTGATCAGGCGAGAAATCGCCTTCTTGGTCATATTGCCATTGATCTGATCGAACGACATGCCTTGCGGCAATATCTCGGACAACAGGGCGCGGCCCACCGTGGTATCCACGATACGGCGCCGCTCATTGCGCCCGCCATCATCGGTCAGCACCACTTCCCGGATGCGGACCTTGACCCGCGCATGCAGATCCACCTGGCGACCCTCATAGGCGCGGTGCACCTCCTGAACGTCGGCAAAGACCATGCCTTCGCCCCTGGCGTTGATGCGCTCACGGGACATGTAATACAGGCCTAGCACCATATCCTGGGACGGCACGATAATCGGCTCGCCATTGGCCGGGGACAGGATGTTGTTGGTGGACATCATCAGGGCGCGGGATTCGAGCTGGGCCTCCAGGGTCAGCGGCACGTGCACCGCCATCTGGTCACCGTCGAAGTCGGCGTTGTAGGCCGCGCATACCAGCGGATGCAGTTGAATCGCCTTGCCTTCGATCAGCACCGGTTCAAACGCCTGGATACCCAGGCGGTGCAGGGTCGGCGCACGATTGAGCAGTACGGGGTGCTCGCGGATGACCTCTTCCAGGATATCCCAGACCTCCGGTCCTTCGCGCTCCACCATTTTCTTGGCGGCCTTGATGGTGGTCGCCAGGCCGCGGCGTTCCAGCTTGGAGAAAATGAAGGGCTTGAACAGCTCCAGCGCCATTTTCTTGGGCAGTCCGCACTGGTGCAGCTTGAGGGTCGGACCCACCACGATGACCGAACGGCCGGAGTAGTCGACACGCTTGCCGAGCAGGTTCTGGCGGAAGCGGCCCTGCTTACCCTTGATCATATCGGCCAGGGACTTGAGCGGACGGCGGTTGCTACCGGTAATGGCGCGGCCGCGGCGGCCGTTATCCAGCAGCGCATCCACCGCTTCCTGCAACATGCGCTTTTCGTTGCGCACGATGATGTCGGGTGCATTCAGGTCCAGCAGGCGCTTGAGACGGTTGTTGCGGTTGATCACGCGTCGATACAGGTCATTGAGATCGGAGGTCGCAAAACGGCCGCCGTCCAGGGGCACCAGCGGGCGCAGCTCCGGCGGCAATACCGGCAATACGGTCATCACCATCCACTCGGGATGGTTGCCGGACCCGATAAAGGCTTCCACCAGCTTCAGGCGCTTGGACAGCTTCTTGAATTTGGTCTCGGAAGAGGTTTCGTTGATTTCCGTACGCAGCTTGGCCGCTTCGGTCTGCAAATTGATGCTACGTAACAGCTCGAGAATCGCCTCGGCGCCCATGCGTACATCGAACTCATCGCCATGCTCTTCGATGGCGTCCAGATAGGCCTCGTCGCTGAGGATCTGGCCGCGCTCCAGGGAGGTCATCCCCGGATCGATCACCACGAAGGCCTCGAAGTACAACACGCGCTCGATATCGCGCAGGGTCATATCCAGCAGCAGTCCCATGCGGGACGGCAGGGACTTGAGAAACCAGATGTGGGCGACCGGGCTGGCCAGCTCGATATGCCCCATGCGTTCACGGCGCACCTTGGAAACGGTGACTTCCACGCCGCACTTCTCGCAGATCACGCCGCGATGCTTGAGGCGCTTGTATTTGCCGCACAGGCATTCATAGTCCTTCACTGGCCCGAAGATCTTGGCGCAGAACAGGCCGTCGCGCTCCGGTTTGAAGGTGCGGTAATTGATGGTCTCGGGCTTCTTGACCTCGCCGTAAGACCAGGAGCGGATTTTTGCCGGCGATGCCAGGCCGATGCGTATGGCATCAAAATCTTCCAAGTGGCTTTGCTGCTTGAGAATATATAATAAGTCTTTCAAGATCGTCTCTCCTGCTGCGCGATATCTACACGATGTAAGTGATATCCATGACCGGCGATGGCGCAACCGGTCATGGCAACGACTGCGTTAATGCTGTTCCAGCTCGATATCGATACCCAATGCCCGAATTTCCTTGATCAGCACATTGAAGGACTCCGGCATGCCCGGCTCCATGCGATGATCGCCATCGACTATATTCTTATACATCTTGCTGCGCCCGTTAACGTCGTCAGACTTCACGGTGAGCATTTCCTGCAAGGTATAAGTGGCCCCGTAGGCCTCCAGCGCCCAGACTTCCATTTCCCCGAAACGCTGGCCGCCGAACTGGGCCTTGCCGCCCAGCGGCTGCTGGGTAACCAGGCTGTAAGGCCCGGTTGAGCGGGCATGCATCTTGTCATCCACCAGGTGGTTGAGCTTGAGCATGTACATGTACCCCACGGTCACGGCCCGGTCGAAGGCCTCGCCGGTGCGACCGTCATAGAGCAAGGTCTGACCGCTTGTTGGCAGATCAGCCAGAGCGAGCATATTCTTGATCTCGAGCTCGGAGGCTCCTTCGAATACCGGGGTGGCCATCGGCACGCCGGCGCGCAGATTTTCCGCCAGCTCCATGACCTCTGCTTCGTTCAGGGCGGCCAGTTCCTTCTTCTGTTCCGGATTGGAGTTATAGATCCTGGCCAGGAACTTGCGGATCTCCTCGGCCTTCTGATGGGCTTCAAGCATGTCACCGATCTTCTTGCCCAGGCCCTTGGCCGCCCAGCCCAAGTGGGTTTCCAGCACCTGGCCGACATTCATACGGGACGGTACGCCGAGCGGGTTCAACACGATATCCACCGGCTCGCCAGTGTCCTGGTAAGGCATGTCTTCCACCGGCACGATCTTGGAGATAACCCCCTTGTTACCGTGGCGGCCCGCCATCTTGTCACCCGCCTGGATGCGACGCTTCACGGCCAGGTAAACCTTGACCATCTTCAGGACACCGGGGGCCAGATCATCACCGGAGGTCAACTTGCCACGCTTTTCTTCCAGCTCGGCATCCAGCTCCTTGCGCAGGGCCTTGAGCTGTTCGGCCATCTTCTCCAGCTGGGCATTGGCCTCGTCATTCTGCAGGCGGATTTCAAACCATTTGTCACGCGCCAAGTCGGCCAGGTAATCATTGGTAATCTTGTTGCCGGACTTCAATCCACTGGGACCACCCAGGGCCACCTTGCCGTGCAGGATCTTCTCGATACGCAGAAAGGTATCGTCCTCCACGATCCGGTAGCGGTCATTGAGGTCTTTCTTCACCTTGGCCAGTTCGGCTTCCTCGATCTGCTTGGCACGGGCATCTTTCGGCACACCGTCACGGGTGAATACCTGTACATCCAGGACCGTGCCATTCATGCCGGACGGCACACGCAGCGAGGTATCCTTCACATCGGAAGCCTTTTCGCCGAAGATCGCCCGCAGCAGCTTCTCTTCCGGGGTCAGCTGGGTTTCGCCCTTGGGCGTCACCTTCCCGACCAGGATGTCGCCGGCATGTACCTCGGCACCGACAAACACGATACCGGATTCATCCAGGCGCGACAGGGCACTCTCGCCGACATTGGGGATATCCGCGGTGATTTCCTCCGACCCCAGCTTGGTATCACGCGCCACACAGGCCAGCTCTTCGATGTGGATGGTGGTATAACGGTCTTCCTCGACCACACGCTCTGAAATCAGGATGGAGTCTTCGAAGTTGCAGCCGTGCCAGGGCATGAAGGCTACTTTCAGATTCTGCCCCAGGGCCAGCTCGCCCATATCGGTAGAGGGGCCATCTGCCAGTACATCGCCGCGGGCAATCACGTCACCCGGCTTGATCAAGGGCCGCTGGTTGATACAGGTATTCTGGTTGGAGCGGGTATACTTGGTCAGATTATAAATATCGACGCCCGCCTCACCCGCCACGGTTTCATCATCATTGACGCGCACCACAATACGGGCGGCATCGACTGAATCAACCACGCCACCGCGCTTGGCCACCACGGTAACCCCCGAGTCAACCGCCACGACACGTTCCATGCCGGTACCCACCAGCGGCTTCTCGGCGCGCAGGGTCGGCACGGCCTGACGCTGCATGTTGGAGCCCATCAGGGCGCGGTTGGCATCGTCATGCTCCAGAAACGGAATCAGCGACGCCGCCACGGATACGATCTGTTTGGGCGAAACGTCGATGTATTCCACCCGGTCCGGCGTGGCCATGGTGAATTCATTCTGGTTACGACAGGAAATCAGCTCGTCCACCAGATTACCCTTTTCATCGACGGTGGCATTGGCCTGGGCAATGACATACTGCCCTTCTTCAATGGCGCTCAGATAATCGATCTTGTCCGACACCCGGCTGTTGACCACCTTGCGGTAGGGCGTTTCCAGGAATCCATACTCGTTGGTACGGGCATAGACGGATAGTGAGTTGATCAGGCCGATATTCGGGCCTTCCGGCGTTTCAATCGGACAGACGCGGCCATAATGGGTCGGATGAACGTCACGTACCTCGAAACCGGCGCGTTCGCGGGTCAATCCACCCGGGCCAAGGGCCGAGACGCGACGCTTGTGAGTCACTTCGGACAGCGGGTTGTTCTGGTCCATGAACTGGGACAGCTGGCTGGAGCCGAAGAATTCCTTGATCGCCGCCGATACCGGCTTGGCATTGATGATCTCCTGCGGCATCATGGTCTCGATTTCGCTCTGACTCAGGCGCTCCTTGACGGCACGTTCGACGCGCACCAGACCGGTGCGGAACTGGTTTTCCACCATCTCGCCCACGCTGCGCACCCGGCGATTGCCCAGATGATCGATATCATCGACCACATCCTTGCCGTTACGAATGTTCAACAGGGTCTTGAGCACCCCGATAATGTCATCATTGGACAACACACCCTCGCCCGTGATTTCCTCGCGACCGATACGGCGGTTGAACTTCATGCGGCCGACCGGTGACAGATCATAGCGTTCATGGTTGAAAAACAGGTTCTGAAACAGCGCCTGTGCGGCATCCTTGGTCGGCGGTTCGCCAGGACGCATCATCCGGTAGATTTCCACCAGGGCTTCAAGATCATTGGTGGTAGTGTCGAGGCGCAGGGTATCGGAAATAAAGGGACCATGATCCAGATCGTTCACATAGAGGGTCTTGATCTCTTTGGCCCCCGCCTTGATCAGCTTGCTGAGCAGGTCCTCGGTGATTTCCTCGTTGGCGTTGGTAATGATTTCGCCGGTAGACATATCCACGATGTCATTGGCTATCACCTTGCCGATAAGATATTCGCGCGGAACGTCCAGGGCGTTGACTCCCGCCTCGGCCAGTTCACGAATATGACGGGCGGTGATACGGCGGCTCTTCTCAACCAGCACCTTGCCCTTGATCTTGATGTCAAACATCGCGCTTTCGCCACGCAGACGCTCGGGCACCAGCTCCAGGGTGAAATTGTCACCGTTCTTGACGTGGAAGGTATTTATGTCAAAGAACATTGCCAGTATCTGCTCGTTAGAATAGCCGAGCGCGCGCAGCAGTATGGTTGCCGGAAGTTTGCGACGCCGGTCGATACGCACAAATACGCAATCCTTGGGATCAAACTCGAATTCCAGCCAGGAACCACGGTATGGAATCACCACGGAATTGTAGAGCAGCTTGCCCGAGGAATGGGTCTTGCCCTTGTCGTGATCGTAGAATACGCCGGGCGAACGATGCAGCTGGGAAACGATGACGCGCTCGGTGCCATTGATGATGAAGGTACCGTTTTCCGCCATCATCGGGATTTCTCCCATGTAGATTTCCTGCTCCTTGATGCCCTTGACCACCTTGGAACCTGCCGGGGCATCCTTGTCATAGATCACCATACGGACCTTGACGCGCAGTGGTGCGGCAAAGGTCATGCCCCGCAGGCGGCATTCCTTCTCGTCAAACCCCGGCTTACCCAGGGTGTAACTGACATACTCCAGGGATGCGTAGCCGGAATAACTCTGAATAGGAAAAATGGATTTGAAGGCGGCATGCAGCCCATCATCGATCCGGGCCTCCGGCCTGACATCCATCTGCAAGAAATGACGATAAGAGTCTATCTGGGTTGCCAGCAGATACGGCACCTCCAGAATACTATGACGTTTACCAAAGTCCTTGCGGATGCGTTTTTTCTCTGTAAACGAGTAAGCCATCAGGATACCTCTGCTATTTACCCAAAAATAATTCTGTGTTGAAACATCATGCTCCCCATCGGCAAGTCATGATATTCACTGCCGCCACCAGATCAATGGGGCGGACCAGCACGAAAAGGCCGACAGCACTAGCTGTCAGCCAACTGACTAACTGTTAACGCCCTTTAATAACAATAACCATCTAACCCGGATGGAGTACACCCTCAAAGGGAACATCAGTTACGCCATTCACTGCTGAAGTAAGAAATCTCTGATTTATTTAGAGATTCTGTGGCACCGGGATGTGCCGCCATCTTCGATGGCGACAAGCCATTGAAAATGAAGGAAAGCGAAAACCACGTTTTTCGCTTTCCATACTCTGATAATTCCCGGTTGGAATTGTCAGAGCTCCCCTAAGTTATTTGCCTCCAAGGCAATACCGGATGAACATCCCTGTCCATCCGCCGAAATTGCTTCCGGAGATTACTTGATGTCGGCCTTGGCGCCGCCTTCTTCCAGCTGCTTCTTGAGTGCCGCCGCTTCATCTTTGGAAACGCCTTCCTTCACGGTTGCCGGCGCACTTTCCACCAAATCCTTGGCTTCCTTCAGGCCCAGACCGGTGATGGCACGCACCACCTTGATCGCGGATACCTTGTTGTCGCCAGCGGATGTGAGAATGACGTTGAACTCGGTCTTCTCTTCAGCGGCGGGAGCGGCGGCGGCAGCCGGAGCGGCCGCAACCGCAGCGGCAGCGGATACACCGAACTTCTTTTCCATTGCCTCGATCAGGTCAACGACTTCCATAACGGTCATATTGGAAATGGTTTCCAGAATGTCTTCTTTAGATACAGCCATGATAATTACTCCTCAATTTTCAAATCTCACCTATGACGTCCGGCGCTATGCCGGACCGTCACCATTAAGCGGCCTGTTGTTTTTGATCGCGAACCGCGGCGACCGTGCGTGTCAGCTTGGCATGTGGCTCGGCCAGGGTGCGGACAAACTTCTCGATCGGGGCCTTCATAACCGCCATCAGCAGGCTGATCGCCTGATCCTTGGTCGGCATTTTGGCCAGCCGTTCGATGTCACCGGGCGCCAGCAGTTTGCCACTGACCGACACCAGTCTGACGATGAGTTTGTCATTACTCTTGGCGAAGTCGGAAATCACCCGGGCCGCGGCACCTGGATCCTCTTGCGAGAACGCCAGCACCAACGGTCCGGTCAACCCTTCCTGCATGCACTCGAAGGATGTTCCTTCCAGGGCACGGCGGGCCAGGGTATTCCTGACCACCCGCAGATAGACACCGGCATTGCGTGCATTCGCCCGCAACCGGGTCATATCGCCCACTGTCAACCCACGATACTCGGCCGCAACCGCTGAGTAGGCAGTGGCTGCCACCTCGGCAACTTCCGCCACGATTGCTTTCTTATCCTCTAACGTGAGAGCCATGTATTACCTCCTAGCGTGACAGAGACCGGCAACCACTCCCTGTGGTCGCAAGCCTGTCAACAGCTCATTACCCGGCATCCCCTCGCGGGGATACCACCTGTTTCGGTGAGCTTGATCAGGAATTCCTGTTTGGGCACACCATCTACGCAGGCCATCCATGCGGATGATTAGACGCTTGCACGCACCTGCGGTCTTTGACAGTCGTCGAGATCCCTCCACGACCCAAAGTCTGTTGGCCGCCCCCCTATTCTTCCAGGGAGGATTGATCGACCGCGATACCCGGCCCCATAGTACTGGAGATGGATATCTTCTTTATATACTGTCCTTTGGCCGTACTGGGCTTGGCCTTCCTCAGGTCCGCCAGCAGGGCATACAGATTTTCGCGCAGGGACTTCGTCTCGAAGTTCACCTTGCCGATGGTGCAATGGATAATCCCGGCCTTGTCGGCGCGAAAACGCACCTGACCCGCCTTGGCGTTCCTGACCGCGCCGGCCACATCGGCGCTCACCGTACCCACCTTGGGGTTCGGCATCAGGCCGCGCGGACCGAGGATCTGTCCCAGCTGACCGACAATACGCATGGCATCGGGGCTGGCAATCACCAGATCAAAGTCCATGAAACCACCCTTGATCTTCTCGGCCAGATCTTCAAAACCGATCAGATCGGCACCGGCCTGTTTTGCCGCCTCGGCATTGGCGCCCTGGGCAAACACGGCGACGCGCACGCTCTTGCCGGTACCGTTGGGCAGCACGGTGGAACCGCGCACGACCTGGTCGGATTTGCGCGGATCGATGCCGAGATTGATGCTGACATCCACCGCCTCGATAAATTTCGCCGCCGGAATTTCCTTCAGGATTTTCAGCGCCTCATCGATCGGATATTGCCTAGTGCGATCGACCTTCGCCTGGATCAGTTTGGCGCGCTTGCTCAGATTCGTCATGGCTTATACCCCCTCCACATCAACACCCATGCTACGGGCGGTACCGGCTATGGTCCGTACCGCGGCATCCAGACTGGCGGCATTCAGATCCGGCATCTTGACCTTGGCAATCTCTTCGAGTTGTGCGCGGTTGATTCTGCCGACCTTGTCGCGGTTGGGCACGGGACTGCCGCTGGCCAGACCGAGCGCCTTCTTCAACAGCACGGACGCCGGCGGGGTCTTGGTGATAAAGGTAAAGCTGCGATCGCTGTAGACGGTGATCACAACAGGAATCGGGAGCCCTTGCTCCAGATTCTGGGTTTGCGCATTAAATGCCTTGCAAAACTCCATGATGTTCACGCCGTGCTGACCCAGGGCCGGGCCTACGGGTGGACTTGGATTGGCCTTGCCGGCCGCTACTTGAAGTTTGATGTAGGCTTCGATTTTCTTCGCCATGATTTGCTCCTATATGGGTACAATCGCCTTGCGGCTCCCCGTTAACACAAACACTACTAGCCCTTCTCGATCTGGCTGAAGCCCAGCTCAACCGGCGTGGAGCGTCCAAAAATGGTCACCTCGACGCGCAGGCGGTTCTTTTCGTAGTCCACTTCTTCAACCACACCATTGAAATCATTGAACGGGCCGTCGATGATGCGCACCAGTTCTCCAACCTCGAACAGCACCTTGGGCCGCGGCTTTTCCGCGCCCACTTCGACACGGTGCAGTATCTCGTTGGCTTCCTTCTCGCTGATGGGCGCCGGACGCTCGCTGGTGCCGCCGATAAAACCCAGCACCTTGGGCACCTCTTTGACCAGATGCCAGGTATCGTCGTTCATCTCCATCTGTACCAGCACATAGCCGGGAAAGAATTTCCGGTCACTCTTGCGTTGTTGTCCTTCGCGCATTTCCACTACTTCTTCAGTCGGCACCAGTATCTGGCCAAAGCTGTCCTGCATATCCGTACGCCTGATTCGCTCCTGCAAGGAGCGCTTTACCTGGTTTTCATAGCCCGAATAGGCATGTACAACATACCAGCGCATCGTCATAATCGCTTATCCCCCCTGTCCGGTGAGCAATTTCACCGCCCACAACAGGAACATATCCAATATCCACAAAATAATGGCCACGACTATCACCATTGCCAGCACGATCAGGGTGGTCTGCACGGTTTCCTTGCGCGTCGGCCACACGACCTTGCGCAGCTCGGTGCGTGACTCCTTAAAGAAATCCAGCGCCTGGCGACCCACTTCCGCCTGGGCGGCCACTGTCAGGGAGATGCCGGCAATCACCAGCATCCCCAGGACACGCATCCACAGCGGATAATCCGCAAAAATGTAGAACGCAACAATGCCGCCACCGAAGATCAGTGCCGATAATGTCAACTTGATTCTATCTGCCATCATGTCGCCCAACCCATCACCCGGGAATCATGGCAGGCCAGGAGGGAATCGAACCCCCAACCTGCGGTTTTGGAGACCGCCGCTCTGCCAATTGAGCTACTGGCCTACGTTCCTATTAAAACAGGCAAGGGTCAAACACAGCCGTGTCTGACCCCGCTGTAAACTAACCTGCTGAATCACTCAATAATCTTAGCCACGACGCCGGCGCCGACGGTACGGCCGCCTTCGCGGATTGCAAAACGCAGCCCTTCTTCCATCGCGATCGGGGCG
>MGXL01000036.1:0-300 GCA_001801365.1 Gammaproteobacteria bacterium RBG_16_57_12
CTGGTAGCGCACCTGCATGGGGTGCAGGTGGTCGGAGGTTCAAATCCTCTCGCCCCGACCAACTTCAAGGCCTATTTCATATAGGCCTTTATTGTTCCTTTCATTGAAATTTCCTGTCACGCTCTCCGCAGTGTTTCATCATCGGGTAAATCCGCTATGGGCTTTTCACCCTTTGACCGGTGATTCGAGTATAGTACCGTCATAATCAAATTCCGGGTGCCCGATTGCGATGTACCTCAGGAAACGCATAGCCATCGGTTTTTCCAACGGCCTGGCGGGAGTATTGTTGCTGGTTACTCT
>MGXL01000036.1:410-5715 GCA_001801365.1 Gammaproteobacteria bacterium RBG_16_57_12
CCGATTTTCTATCATGGTCGAGGATTACGAAACTGGCTGGTACATCAGTCGTTGCACCTTTTCGCCCGAGAAAAATCAAGATGTCTGCATCCGCTATCGCATGGATGCTTATGAATATGATCGTCGCAGGCATATCAGGAAATACTTTATCAAGAATCCTCAGTACCAGTTCCAGATGTTTAATAGCCTGTCCTTTGTTGAGGACGATTCAATTGGCATTACTCAGTACGGCAGGTGTCTTTTGATCGAGCAAGACTAGCGGCACGGCGCGGCTATGTAGATTGATACATCACCCACAGGCCATCGCATCTGAAGACCGCGGAATTGTTGAACAAGGATATGTGTGCCTAACTGCTGTAAAGATATTTCCATTATGTACGACATATACACATGAGCATTGGATTTATATCCACATCAATGTTAGTCTATGATCTAAATTTAATAATAACACTTTGATTATGCAAAAATTATATTTGCTTTTCAACGCCCGGGCAAGGAAACAGGAGCATCAATCATGTTTTTGAATCGTGGTAGTTTTTTTGTGCTGATAGCCGTAGTCATGCTGGCCGCCTGCGGTGGTGCGGGCAGTAAATCTGCCAAACAGGATATTGATTATGAAACGATCATCCAGAGTGCCGAAAAGGCCGAAGCCGCCAAGGCCGGCGCCGATAGCGATGCTGGCAAGTCAACAACGACTACAGAGACCGAGCTGAAGGCGGTAGTGGGTGATCAAACCAGTAGCCCGACCGTTGATAACGGCACTGAGGCGGATGAAGGTTCGTCCAGGACCAGAATTCCCGAAGTGATCAAGGCACCGACCGCCACAACGCCCACCACCACAACACCTGCCGTTACCGCGTCAGAGGCGGCGGTAAAAGAAAAGATTTCATACACCAACATGATGCTGACATCAAAAATCGGCAAACGAATCGAACAGAGCAATAATCCTGATGCCAAAAATTTATTGAACGCATCCAGAGAAAAATATAATCAGGCCAAAACTGTTCTTGCCCAGGGTGATGCCAACACTGCAATGAGTCAGATTAATGATGCGCTGCGTCTGATCAATCAGGCGGCCATCCTGGTACCCAGCGAAGGTTTGGTGGAAGAACAAAAGAAGGCTTATGAATCGCTGGGGAAGGAACTGACGGCGGCGAGAGAACTGCATGAGCGTAATTACAGTAAAATAGTGAAGAGTAAAGGCGCTTCCGCCGGTGTCAAATATGATGTCAAAGAGGTGGACAGATTGGCGGGCGCGGCGGCAGATCTGGCCACCAGGAAGGACTACCAGAAGGCTGGTGAACGATTGATCGAGGCGCAGAATCTGGTGCATGCCGCCATCAATAAAATGCTTGATGCACAGACCATTACCTATGAAATTGATGTCAGCACGCCCGAGGGTGAATATCGTTATGAGTATGATCGCTATCTCGGTTACGAAGAGCTTATCCCTGTAGCCATCGAGCAACAGACCGCTTCTGCAGAACAGATGGCTTATGTCGAACGTAGTATGGAAAAGGCAAAGAAGATGCGCGATGATGCCATTGAAAAGGCCAAGGCCGGCGACTATCCGGTGGCGATACGCATGATCATGGATGCCGCCCAGGAAGTGCGTCGCGCCTTGCGTATCATGGGAGTGAAGGAATAACCGGGCGATATAAGGAACCTCTGGTCAGAGATTCCTTAACTATCAGGGAAGGTGAGGATTACACAGGCGCCGCCCAGCCCGGATGATTGAATGCAAATCCTGGCGCCATAAGCCTGGAGGATATCCTGCACGATGGCCAGGCCGATCCCATGCCCGGAAATATTTTCATCGGCACGCATGCCGCGCATCAATACCTGATCAATCTTCTGCGCAGGTATACCCGGGCCATCATCTTCGATGATAATCCTCAGCCCGGATTCCATACGAGCGCCGGATACCCTGACCTGGCCTTTACACCACTTGTACGCATTGTCCAGCACATTGCCAAACAGCTCCATGAGATCACCTTCATCAGCGCGCAGGGACAATTCTGCGGCGATATCCAGAAAGAGCCGCACGGCCTTGTCCGCATACACCTTGTCGAGACTGTGCGTGATCTTGGTCACGATGCTGGAAATATTCAGGGGTGTGCTTAACGCGGTGCGGCCCGAGGTGGCGGCGCGTTGCAGCTGATACTCAATGATCTGGGACATTCTATCGATCTGGTCCTCGATCGTCTGATTGATATATTTCATGGTGCCGCCGGTTTCCACTGCGCCTCTCAGCAAGGCCAATGGGGTTTTAAGGCTATGGGCCAGGTCAGCCAGGCTGTGGCGGTATCGTTCAAGATGCTCATGTTGTGTACGGAGCAGGCCATTGATATTGTCCGTCAGGCCCAATAATTCCTTGGGATATTCACCCCGCAGGTTATGCTGCACACCGTCCTCGATGGCCTTCAGCTCCCGCGTAACCTGGCGCAACGGTGTTAAACTCCAGCGTAACAGCGCAGTCTGTGCCAGTAACAGGATGACCGCCACGGCGCTCAGCGAGCCCAACAATTTTTCACCAAATAGCTTGAGTTGCGCGTTATAGCCTTCCGGCAACTCCGCCACGCTGTAGGTAAAGCCATGGGTCAGCGGCCTGGATTCGTCCCATAAAATACCGAAGCTGGCGCTGTACAACAGTTGCCCGGTGGAGTCGGTCAGGATTTGTTGAACCTGCTGGCCGAAACCGAGATTTGTCCTGAAGGGGATTTCACGCTTGACCATGGAGGCGGAGCGCCACACCACCTGACCATCGTTACGGGTGATCTGGCCATAAAATCCGGAGTTGGCGATAGATAGTTGCATTTCCGGCAGGGATTCCGCCAGCGCCAGTGTGCCGTCGTCTCTTATTTCCGAGGCGGCAATCAGGGCATAGACCTGACTGTGCAGTTTCTCAAAATAGGCGTCTTGCAGATTATCGCGAAAGACATTGTAGAGCGTGTAGCCGGTCAGGCCAAAAAAGGCGATCAGGATAATACCGGATGCCAACAGCAGCCTGGAATTGATGGACAGCACTATAGAGCTTCCGGCTTGATGGTGAAACGATAGCCGTGCCCACGCAGGGTTTCGATCAGATTGTACTTGTTATCCGGATCGAGTTTCCTGCGCAACCTGCGGATGAACACTTCGATCACATTGCTGTCACGATCGAAATCCTGATCATAAATGTGCTCGGTCAATTCGGTCTTTGAGATTACCTTGTCGGCATTGAAGACGAGATATTCCAGCACCCGGTATTCATACGCCGTCAATTCGACCGGCTGATCGTCCAGCATTACCTTGTGAGCGGTGTTGTCCAGGGTCAATGGTCCGCAGCGCAGCGTGGATTTTGTGATGCCCGCCGCGCGGCGCAGCAGTGCCCGTATCCTGGCCTGAAGCTCCTCCATATGGAACGGTTTGGTCAGGTAGTCATCCGCGCCGGCCTCCAGTCCTGCGACTTTATCCTGCCAGCGGCTTTGCGCAGTGAGTATCAGGATGGGGAAGATCCTGCCGGCCGCGCGTGCCTGGCGGATGATTTCGATCCCCGAGATTTCCGGCAGACCCAGATCGATGATGGCCAGGTCATAGGGATACTCCAGGGCGCGAAAGGCCCCCATCCTGCCATCGGCGGCGGTATCCACCGCAAACCCGTCGCCGCGCAAGTGGGTTTCAAGCTGATGACGAAGTATTTGTTCATCTTCCACAACCAGGATTCGCATGCGAAGCATCCACTACGGTGATATGAAACGTGCACCCGAGTGTATCATAGGTCGAAACGGTGAAAAAAAGAGGGTACTGCGGATATACCCGCAGTACCACGGGAGGAGGGCATGACTACTTCAGTGACAGAATGTAATCAGCCAGCTTGGCGATATTTTCATCGGATACACGCGGGGAGTTGGTCAGCATGTCCGCCGAGCCCCAAACCCCCTTGCTGCCACCCTTGATTTTATCCACCAGGTAGTCGTGGGCCTTGGTGTCGCTGGCATATTTGGCGGCCACATCCTTGAAGGAGGGTCCCATCACCTTCTTGTCGATATTGTGGCAGCCGATACAACCGCTCTTTTTGAGCAGATCCAGGCCCTCGTCGGCAAAGGCGGGGGCGGTGAGGAGCAGTGAACCGAGGACGATTGCGGTCTTGGTTGCTTTCATGAGACGTTCTCCTATGGTTTAATCGCTTAAGGTTGAGTGGCATGGCGTTCATTCCCTGCACACTTACCACAAGCTTAGAAAAGCCAAGCTGAATGCTGGCTGAATGGCAATCAGGCAGGAAAGGTTATCTATGAATATCGGCACCCCCTTAACGCTCGGCGCCACCCGTGTCATGCTGCTGGGCAGCGGAGAACTCGGCAAGGAAGTGATCATTGAATTGCAGCGGCTGGGGGTGGAGGTGATTGCCGTCGACCGCTATGCCAATGCGCCAGGCCATCAGGTCGCCCATCACGCCCATGTCATCGATATGACCGATGCGCGGGCCCTGCGTGATCTGGTAGAGCGGGAACGGCCGCATATCATAGTCCCGGAGATCGAGGCCATCGCCACCGATGCCCTGCTCGACATCGAACGGGCCGGCTTGGCCGAAGTGATCCCGACGGCGCGCGCGGCGCAGTTGACCATGAACCGCGAAGGCATCCGCCGTCTGGCGGCGGAAGAGCTGGAATTGCCCACGTCGCGTTATGCCTTTGCCAATACCCTCAATGAATTGACCATGGCCATCGACAGCGGCATCGGTTATCCCTGCATCGTCAAGCCCATCATGTCATCCTCCGGCAAGGGGCAGTCGGTCATCCGGGAGCCGGAGGACATCTCCCGGGCCTGGGAATACGCCATGAGCGGCGGGCGCGTGCAGCAGCGCCGGGTCATTGTCGAGGCGATGATCGAGTTTGACTATGAGATCACCCTGTTGACGGTCAGGGCGATGGGCTCCTCGGGCGAGATCGAGACACAGTTCTGTCAACCGATCGGTCATCTCCAGCAACAGGGGGATTATGTGGAGAGCTGGCAGCCGCAACCCATGTCCGAACGCGCCCTGGCCCAGGCCAGGGACATCGCGGGCACGGTCACCGCCAATCTGGGCGGGCGCGGCATCTTCGGCGTGGAGCTGTTCATCAAAGGGGAGCAGGTATGGTTCAGCGAGGTCAGTCCCCGGCCTCACGATACCGGCATGGTGACCATGGCCAGCCAGCGCCAGAGCGAATTCGAGCTGCATGCCCGGGCGATCCTGGGCCTGTCGGTGTCGACGGCCATGCTGGTCCCCGCCGCGGCCAGCGCCGTGATCTACGGCGGGGTGGAGGCGAAGGGTATTGCCTATGCC
>MGXL01000037.1:0-566 GCA_001801365.1 Gammaproteobacteria bacterium RBG_16_57_12
CTGCTGGAGTTTCTTTTTGTCATTGCTGATCATGGCCACGGCGATCCCGGCGCGCTGCCATTCATCCTGGAAAGCAATTTCGGCAACCGAGGCATTGAGCCGGGCGCGCAGCCGGTCCTTCAGGCTTTTGACCGCCTGACGTTTATCCTTGAGCGATTGCGCATGGGGTATGGCCAGTGTGATATATATGACCACCAGATGTGCCGGCATGTCAGGCTCCCCGCTCCGTCACTGGAATGAATCATCCCCGGCAATCATCTCCAGGCCGAAGATCAGATAATATTCCGGCTCGAACTGCTTCTCCTTGTGGAAAAATATTTCGGGCCGCACCTCGAAGAACAGCCAGGAATGATGGATACGGCGGCGATAACGCAGGCGCAACAAATAGGTCTCGGCCTGTACGGTCGGCTGGCTTTTGCCGAAGATGCCGGCCTGCCACAGGATGGCGTCGCGTTCGCTGATATCCTGGAAGATATAAAAATTCTCGCTCAGGTCCCAGTAATCATTGCGATCCAGCCAGCCCAGTTCCGTCGAGGCGCGGAACAGCTTGTTCTCGGCCACCGGCT
>MGXL01000037.1:594-2164 GCA_001801365.1 Gammaproteobacteria bacterium RBG_16_57_12
GATGCCCTTGGTGTTGAACCAGAACAGGGTCTCGGCGACGCGCATCTCCCAGACCCCCAGCGTCTCCCGGCGCCGGACCTTCAGGCGGGTGAAGGGGTCGAGCTGCCGGTGCAGCCGCAGACCCAGGTCGGTGTCGAAATCCCACTGTTCGAAAATGCGCGCCTCGCGGCGCAGCGCCGCATAATAGTCGGAATCCTTCACGGCCTGCTTGGGGGTTTCCCGGGTCGTGACCTCGATTTCCTGCTTCGCCACTTCTTCTTCACTGCCGGACTCGATCAACAGCTTGTATTTTTTCCGGGTCTGGGGCAGGCGGATCTTGAGGCGCAGATCGGAGTGGTAACTCAGGTCGCCCCCCTCGGCAACAACGGCATTGAGGGTCAGGCGGGCGTAACTGCCGGTGGTTTCATCGTAATACTGGTAACCGCTGAAATACGAATCGATGCGCCGCGACAGCACCTCGACTCTTTCACCGATCACATCATGGGGGCGATCGAGAAAGCGGAACATTCCGCTTTCAACCGGCTCATCCTGCGCCAGGACCGGCGCACCTGGCAGAAGCGCGGCCAGCGCATAGCCCAGCAGGTATCCCATCCTGCCATTGACGAACATCCTATTCACATCCTTGAGTAAGAGCTGTCAACATCATGCCTCCGTTCATGTAAGGTTGAATTACCACTCCATCCTCATATTGAGGCCGATAACCGTGTCTGATGGCATCAGGCGCTGCCGGCCGCCTTCTTGAGCAACGGCCTGGCCGCCCCGGAGCAAATAAGGCTGCACATCCAGATAGGCGTCGTGACCGATCCAGCGGCCGACCGAACGGTTCAGCGCGCCCAGCGGATCGGTCGCCAGCATGAGAAAGCGGTCGGGAAAATTCATCTTCACCACCCCTTCATTGCGCTGCCTGACCCGCTGGCGCACCTCCCACATATATTCGCCGAAAAAGGCACCGCCCACCGGGGTAAAAATCATGTCCTGCATCGAGGGCTTTTCGAACATCGCCTCGGCGCCGTATTCATAGAAGGTGGACAACAGCGCGGCGAACCAGAAACCTTCCTGTGGACCAAAGCCCCGCTCCCGGGCGCGCACATAATAGGTGCCGCCCCAGTAGGGATGCAGGATATAGTTGATATACCATTTGTCCGTGTCCCAGACCAGGTGCCGGATATTGTCTTTGTATTTATTGAAGCGCAGTCCCTGCGTTTTGTTTTCTTCGCTCCAGCCGGACAGATCCTCGGGCATGACATACAAAATCCCGATGACGCCGAACTGATACACCAGAAAATAATAGGCGTCCATTCTCAATCCGCGCCAGTCGCGGGTATCGACCGCCACCCCTGCGGGCTCACTGGCGGCATCACCTTCCAGCGACAATCGGAGATGATCTTCCCGGGCCCACTGCGAGCCGTAGGGCGACCAGCCATCACTGTGACTGTTCGTAGCAAGGCTATAGGGATTGACCGTGGATGCCATGCCCACCTGCGCCGCCATCAACAGGACCGGCGCAATCAACCAGGTAACCAGCGTAGGCCTAAAACCGGATCGTATTTGTTTCAAGGACGAACACCAC
>MGXL01000037.1:2177-3706 GCA_001801365.1 Gammaproteobacteria bacterium RBG_16_57_12
GCTGAAGGAACCTCACCGCTCCCGGGCGCCATTATACAGGACAAAGGCATGATAGGCGGAATCCATGCACCAGCGCTCAATCCTGGGCTGAACTTTGGTGCTCCTCTTCAACGGCTGGGGTGCGCTGTGTCAACAACATCATGAATTCCCGGATGCGGGCGGCGTTGGCCCCCAGATCGCTGCGGCCCACCCGCGATGCCGAGCGGATATCCAGGCGGGCGCCGTTCCCCTGCGGCCGCAGGCGGATCACCACATCGTCCTTGAAGCCAAACCAGAAGGTGGTCGCCACCGCCTCGACGCGCCCCTCGGCGAGATCCGCCGCCGCTTCCTCCCAGCCCAGACTCCGTACCACACCGCGAACCTGGGCAAACACCTGATCCGGCGGCTCTACCAGCAGCAGGGTTGTAATTCCGGGATAGGCCGCGCGCTGCAATGTGGCAACGGCCTCGCCACCGTAGGCGCTACCGTTGGGTGACGCTTCCCGCACGGGCAGCAGCGCCACAAACACCGGCGGATCGAGGGTATCGGTGCTGATATCGTGGATGGCCGGCAGCGCCCCGGCCCGCTGGGCATGCCAAAGGGGCAACAGCACCAGCGGTATGGCAATCAACAGTGCGGCTATCGATAAGGCCGCGCCACGCCGCTTTCCGCCCAGCCTGATCACCACCAGGCCCACCATGGCCAGAACCATGGCGATCACGGCACCGATAAACGCCCCGCCCAGCAGCATGAGCGCAGTATCGAACGGCCACCAGCCAAACCGGTTTCCCACACCGCTGATCAGGGCCAGCGCGCCACATATCAGCGCCATCCACAGCGCGGCCCTGGCGAGCTTCGATAGCGGAATCGGGTCGGTCATCATGGGCAATCATTATCCTGTCATATTATTAATCCACAGGCTGCTGGCAAGCTGCGCCCGCTATCAGGCAGTGATAGTGTATCGGTGGGAGCGTGCGCCAGCTCGCGATTATTTTGCATTTAATCACTCCTGCCCGGTGTGATGGAGTAAGATACGCCATCCATCCAAAAATGTAACCCCATGACCATTCTCACTATCAAAAACGGCTGCCTCAGTTTCGGCGGCCCTTTATTGCTGGAAAACATCGAGCTGACCATCGAGGCCGGTGAGCGCATCTGCCTGATCGGCCGTAATGGCACCGGCAAATCCACCCTGCTCAAGATCATCAACGGCGAGATTAAACTCGATGACGGCGAGATCAGCTATCAGGATGGCCTGGTGATCGCCAGTCTCAGCCAGGAGGTGCCGCGGGATATCCAGGGCAGCGTGTTCGATGTGGTCGCCGCCAGCCTGGGAAAGGCGGGCGAATATCTGCGCGACTATCACCAGATCAGCCTGCAACTGGCTCAGGATTACAGCGACGCCCTGTTGAAGAAACTGGAGCATACCCAGCAGGCGCTGGAGGGCGCGGGCGGCTGGGATATCAAACAGCGCGTTGATACGGTGCTCACCCGCATGCAGTTGCCGGATGACGCCGAATTTTCCGCGCTGTCCGGCGGGCTGAAACGGC
>MGXL01000037.1:3743-16310 GCA_001801365.1 Gammaproteobacteria bacterium RBG_16_57_12
TGCTGTTGCTGGATGAGCCCACCAACCATCTGGATATCGATGGCATCACCTGGCTGGAAGAATTTCTGCTGAGTTATCCCGGCAGTGTGCTGTTCATCACCCATGACCGCATGTTTCTGGAACGCCTGGCCACGCGCATCATCGAACTGGACCGTGGCCGGCTGAGTTCCTGGCCCGGCAATTATCAGACCTACCTGCAACGCAAGCAGGCCATGCTGGAAGCGGAGGCGACGGCCGATGCCCTGTTCGATAAAAAACTCGCCCAGGAAGAGGCCTGGATACGCCAGGGCATCAAGGCCCGCCGCACCCGCAACGAGGGCCGGGTGCGTGCCCTGCTGGCCTTGCGTGAAGAACACCGGGCGCGGCGCAGCCACATCGGCAAGGCCAACATCCAGGCGCAGGGCGCCGACCGCTCCGGCAAGCTGGTGATCGAGGCGCAACAGGTCGGCTTCCAGTATCAGGATCGCGCCATCGTCCGGGATTTTTCCACGACCATCCTGCGCGGCGATAAGATCGGCCTCATCGGTCCCAACGGCGTGGGCAAGACCACACTGCTGCATATCCTGCTGGGCAAACTTGCGCCGCAGCAGGGCAGCGTGCGGCTCGGCACCAAGCTGGACATTGCCTATTTCGATCAGCACCGCGCCCAGCTCGATGATGAAAAATCCGTACTGGACAATCTCAGCGACGGACGCGACAGCATCACCATCAACGGCAAGTCGCGCCACATCATGGGCTATCTGCAGGATTTCCTGTTCTCGCCCCAGCGGGCGCGCACCCCGGTCCGGGCATTGTCCGGTGGAGAACGCAACCGGCTATTGCTGGCCAAGCTGTTCGCCAAACCCTCCAATCTTCTGGTGCTGGACGAGCCCACCAATGATCTGGACATGGACACCCTGGATCTATTGCAGGAGCAACTGCTGGAGTATCCGGGCACCGTGCTGCTGGTCAGTCACGACCGGGCCTTCCTCAATGAGGTCGTCACCAGCACCCTGGTCTTTGAAGGCGACGGGCAGATCACTGAATACGTGGGCGGTTATGACGATTGGTTGCGGCAACGGCGCCCGCCTGCCTCAGCCACCGAACCCCGCAAGGTTCCGGACCGGCCGGCCGCTGCGGCAGGTTCGGCCGTCGAACCCCGCACTGTTAAGCTGAGCTTCAAGGACCAGCGTGAGCTGGAAACCCTGCCACGGAGCATCGATGCCCTGGAGCAGGAACAGCAGCAGCTGCATCAGACCATGGCCGCCCCCGACTTTTATCAACAGCCGGGTGAAGTCATCGCCACGGCCAAACAACGCCTGGCGGATATCGAACAGGAGCTGGAGCAGGCCTTTCTACGCTGGGAAGAGCTGGAGGAATTGCAGGGTTAACATCCCTGGCATAGAACACTTGTGGGAGCGGCCAAGGTCGCGATGAGTGGCATGGAAAGATCGCGAGCTGTCGCTCGCTCCCACAGACATCTTCTTCGCGGGGCTTGAACCCATCGCAGTCTCGGTATAAATATCTATGGGAGCGGCAGAAGATTGCGACTGAGCTTTATCATATGAATTATTCAGAATTATACCTGGTCATCGACCTCATCCACACTCATCGCTGGGCAGCCTTGTCCTGCCTGTATCAGGGCGAGCCGCTGGCGGGCATGGTTGCCTATGTGGCCGAAGCCGACTTATCGGGATTTCTATTACACCTGAGTCAACTGGCCCCGCATACCCGTGGCCTGTTGGAGCATCCCCGCGCCGCGCTGGTCATCAGTGAAGCGGATCGCGGCGAAGGAGACCCCCAGATCCTGGCCCGCCTTATTCTTCAGGGCAGGATAACGGTGATTAAAAATGAAAGCGAAGACTATCTGCGGGCCAAGGCGCACTATATCCAACGGCTGCCCGCCGCAGAACCGCGCTTTGAGTTCGGTGATTTTCAGTTATTCCGCCTGACACCCGAAACCCTGCGTTATGTCGGCGGCTTCGCCCAGGCCCATCGTGTGACCGTGGCGCAGTTGCAAGCCGCGCAGAAACAAAAACGCCGGCCCTGACCAAGGCCAGGACCGGCGGTCCCCTCTTGCATCAACGCGAACTAAGCATCAGGCCGTCATTATTACCGTCCAGTTGCTTGTACCAGTACTCGGACTGCCGGGCATCACGCGGCAGGCCGAACCA
This sequence comes from Gammaproteobacteria bacterium RBG_16_57_12, assembly GCA_001801365.1. GTDB lineage: Bacteria > Pseudomonadota > Gammaproteobacteria > RBG-16-57-12 > RBG-16-57-12 > RBG-16-57-12. The sequence goes on from MGXL01000037.1 coordinate 5,897, forward strand.
GCCTTCCTGATAGGCCACGGCCAGATATTCCTGTGCCGTCGGATGACCGTTCTGTGCCGCCTGGGCATACCAGTAGACGGCCTTGTCTTCATCAAACCTCACCGACACCCCGGCATGATACATCAGCGCCAGGTTGAACTGGGCGCGGGCGTCACCGGCCTCGGCCAGTTGCTGCCAGACAGCTATTGCCTTGGCATAGTTTCCTTCATGGGCCGCCATAAAACCTTCGGCATAGGGATCCGCCTGAGCCGACAGTGTGCTGACTGCCAGGGCCGCGGCGGCAACAAATTTAGCTATGCTCTTCATAAATGCTCTCCTCGATCGATTTGGTTTAACCTGAAAAAGATAAGGCCTTATCGGCAGCCCCACACCTCTCGTGATCGGCTCATATCGGTTCTTTGAAGCCGTTCACACAATCCTGTGACATGTGACTACTGCATCGGCAATTTACTTAAATTATTTATGGTTTAGAATGGGATTAACCGGTTAGAGCCGGTTCAGTTTCAGGGGCGGAAAATAAACCCGGTGACAGATGCGCCGCTATATTCACCATACATACGACAGGGGGAAAATATGATCAAACCCGACAAGAACCAACTCGACGCCGCGCTGGCCGAGGCGCAGAATATGCGCCTGCGCAATGACGACCCGCACCATCTCGCGCAGGTCCTGCTGTATCTGCATGAAAAGACACTATTGCTCGACAGGCTGTTTCACAGCGCCGACAGCTTGGTACACCACGGCAACTTCCCCCATCAGCATGCCGAGCTGGCCCACCTGGTGGATCAGATCAAAAAGCTCGAGCGCATCGAACGCCACGCCGACGACACCCAGATCGGCCTGGGATGAGCTGTAAATCCCCGGGCATTCGTACAGACAGCTTGCAAGGTTCAGCGTGATGAGCGGGATCGCCCGAAGGTCGCGATAAATGAAGGGCTGGCGAAGAATCGTGAGCTGCCGCTATCAAGGCATCCCGTTTATATATCTCTCAAATGATTGGGACGATGTCCCGTTTATACATTTCTCGAATGATTGGGACGATGACCTCTGGAAATTCGATGGACGCCTTCGCTCCCACAAGCCTGACGGGTGTATCTATTTTTCTACCCGTTCAGCCGCAGCGTTCCTACCAGTTGCCCAATTTCGCTGATGCCATGACGCCTCAGGTAGCCAACAATACCGGCATTGATTTTCGGGCAGACCAGCGGATCATAGAACAGCGCCGTACCGATGCCGACCGCACTCGCGCCGGCGATGATAAATTCCAGGGCATCCTCGGCGGTGCAGATACCGCCCTGACCGATGATGGGGATGTCGTGCTGCCTGGCCACCTGATAGACCTGATGCACCTTGAGCAGGGCGATCGGCTTGATGGCCGGGCCGGACAGGCCGCCCTGGTTGTTGCCGATGATCGGGACACGGTCTTCGATGTCGATGGCCATGCCCATCAGGGTGTTGATGACAGCCAGGCCATCGGTACCGGCCTCGATGCAGCGGCGCGCATTTTCAGCGATATCGGTCTGATTGGGTGAGAGCTTGGTGATGATCGGCTTGGTGGTCTGCCGGCGCACCGCCTCCACCACCCGCGCCGACATGCCGGGATCGTTACCGAAGGCCACGCCACCTTCCTTGACATTGGGGCAGGAGATATTGATTTCCATGGCGTCGATGGGCGAGTCATCGAACAGGCGCGCCACTTCGGCGTATTCTTCCACTGTCGAGCCGGAGATATTGGCGATGAAGCGGGTCTCGGAAAAATCCAGCGTGGGCAGTATCTTTTCAATGACATAGGGCGCGCCGGGATTCTGCAGGCCGATGGCATTGAGCATCCCGCCAGGCGTTTCACAGACGCGATGCGGCCTGTTGCCAGGACGCGGCGCCAGAGTGGTGCCCTTCAGGCATACCGCACCCACATCACGATTGGAAAAACCCGCCACCCGCGTGTATTCTTCACCGAAACCTACGCAGCCGGACAATAACACCAGCGGGGTGGCAAAGGACATGCCGCAGAACTCCATGGCCAGCATGGCCTGATCGTCTTGTGTCAGATTGGATGTCATGGTGTTTATCTATTCTTCAAAGGCATACCATTTCATGGTGTTTATCTATTCTTCGAAGGCATACCATTTCATAGATGTTTCACGTTGTTTTGTTTGAACCAGAGATACCGCCCAACACCGGCAACATTATACGCCTTTGCGCCAATACTGGCGCACAATTGCATCTCATACACCCCCTGGGATTCGCGCTGGATGACAAGCGTCTGCGTCGCGCCGGACTGGATTATCATGAGTTCGCCGGCGTGCGGGAATACACCGCGCTCGATGATTTTACCAAAACGGTCCAGCCGGGGCGGCTGTTCGCCCTCTCCACCAAGGGCCGGCTCAGTTACGCCGAGGCCACCTACCAGAGCGGCGATGCCCTGCTGTTCGGGCCCGAGAGCCGCGGCCTGCCGGAGAGTGTACGAAATCTGCTGCCACAGGAAAACAGTCTGCGCATCCCCATGCTTGATGGCTCGCGCAGTCTTAATCTGTCGAATGCCGTAGCGGTCATCCTGTATGAGGCGCTACGGCAGCAGCAGTTCAGGGGCATGAGTTAGCAGACATAAAAAAAGCCCCGCCGGTATTTGACGGGGCTATTGGTTTCAGGCCATTCGCCTATTTGGGGCAGGTGTTATTTCTGTTCCGGCAGATCCTTGAACACGACAATGCGTATGCGGCGGTTCTTGGCCCGGCCTTTCTCGGTCTCGTTATCGGCAATCGGCCGGTATTGGGCATAACCCACCGCCGTCAGTGTCTCGGGTGGGATTTTCAGGCCATAGATCATGTAGCGTATCACCGAGGTGGCGCGGGCGGTGGACAACTCCCAGTTGGAGGGGTATTTGTCCTTGAGTGATCCGCCGATAGGCTTTGAATCCGTATGGCCTTCCACGCGCATGTGATAGCCGGCGTACTGGGTAAATACCTTGGCCAGCTCGCGCACCAGCGCGGAGCCTTCCTTGGTCAGATCGGCCTGCCCGGAACCGAACAGCGCGGCCTCACCGATCTCGATAATGGTCAGATCCTTGAATTTCTGCACCAGCGCCTGATTCTCGCGGATCTGCTCATCCAGACCCGTATTGAATTGCTCGCGCATCTTGTCCATTTCATTGCGCAGCTTGAGCCGCTCCTGGGACGACAGCTCCTCGGTTTCACGCAATTTATCGCTATAATCCTTGCTGGTCTGCTTGTGTTTACCCGTTTCAAGTCGCAACTGATCATTTTCCATGCGCAACTGTTCGTTATCTATGCGTAACTGTTTCATGCCACAGCCCGTGGTCATCAGGACTGCCCCAAGTAAGCACAGTGACAAGGTAGTTTTTAACACACCCATATTCACCCCTTTATCTTATAGTATTGAGGATACCGGATGTCCGGTTAGCAGGCTGTTAGGCCTTCATTTCAGAGTGCACTATACACAGTTAACCTGAAACAGAAAACCCCACTCTCCAGGCGGGGGTTCCTGTGACGGTCGTTTGCTTTTATCAGTCTTCTGAAAAATGCTCCGGTGTGGCATCACGCCTCCTGAGCCAACCCAGAAATTCCTTCGCGGTCTTTGGGTGGCAAATGTGGTATCCCTGCGCGAAGTCACAATTCATCTTGCGCAGCATGGCGGCGGTCTCGGCATCTTCGATACCTTCGGCCACCACCTTGAGACCGAGGTTATGGGCCAGGTCGATGGTGGATCGCACGATGATTTCATCGTTGCGGATATTGCGCATATGGCTCACGAAGGATCGGTCGATTTTCACCTCGTGCAAGGGCAATTCCTTCAGATAGGCCAGGGAAGAATATCCGGTGCCAAAATCATCGACCGACAGGATAATGCCCATACCATGCAGTTCATTGAGTATACTCATGGCATGACCGGGATCTTCCATGATTGCGCTTTCGGTAATCTCCAGCACCAACGAGGACGGCGCCACCCCGTGCCTGTCCAGCATCCCCCTGACGTGAGCGGGCAGCTCATGATCATGCAGATTGCGTGCGGATAGATTGACCCCCACTGTTATCCTGATACCCTGCTGTTGCCATACCGCGCATTCCTGCAAGGCCTTGTCCAGCACCCACAAGGTGAGCTGATCGATCAGTCCGGTTTCCTCGGCCAGGGTGATGAATTCTCCAGGCGACACCCACTCGTCTACCGTCAATTCCCAGCGCGCCAGCGCCTCCACGCCGATGATCTCATTGGTCTTCAAATCGATCTGCGGCTGATAACACAGGGACAGGCCATCCTGGTCGAGCGCCACTCTCAGGTCATTGATGCGCTGCAGGCGCCGCGGACTGTTGGGATCTTCGGACACATCATAGATCGCAATACCGGTGCCGTTACGCTTGGCGGTGTACATGGCCACATCGGCATGCTGCAACAGACTCTGTGCATCCGAGCCATGCTCGGCCACCATGGCAATGCCGCAACTGACATCGACCCGGATATAGCAATTTTTCAGATTGATCGGCTCGCGCAGGACATTGCGCAGTTTCTGAGTCATGGCGATGGCATCTTCCACATCCGCCACGGTGAGGATAATGGCGAACTCGTCACCGCCCAGCCGGGAAATGGTGTCGCTCTTTCTCAGTTCCTTTTTCAGACGCAGCGCCACCTCTTGGAGTAGCTGGTCACCGATATGATGCCCCAGGGTGTCGTTGATCTCCTTGAACCGGTCCATATCCATCATGACCACGGCATATCTGGATCCGGCCCGTTCGGCATAGATGATCGCCCGGTCCAGGCGGTCCTGAAACAGGGCGCGGTTAGGCAGCCCGGTCAAGTTGTCGTGCAGGGCCAGATGGCGCATCGCCTCGCCGGCCTCCCGCGCCTTGCTCAGGGCCTCCTCCTTGGCTTCGACTTCGCGCTGCAGAGCCTTCTGGGATTGCTCCAGCCTAGACATGACCCGCGTCAGGGTCCGCATGGGAAATATCCGCAGAATGAAATAGACAACCGTCCCCAGCAACAGGCTGATCACTCCTATTAACAGGGTGTCCGAGATCTCCGGCCACAGGCTCATGGCGACTTCCACATGCCCCACGGTCCTGCCGCTGTCACTCACCGGTGCGTGACGCGCCAACAGAGGTGTTTCCAGCACCAGTCCGCTGCTCATGACGATAGCGCCCTTGCTGTCGATGATCCGGTACCTGATGATCTCCTGCCTGGAATGGCTTTTCTCGAGCAACTGCTCCAGCCGATCGCCCTGCAGCTGCCAGGTGTCGGGATGCAAATAAACAAATTCCGACACGATATCAGAACTGAGTTCCGCTAATGATTGCAGATGTTCGGTTTCATAAAGATAGGATACATAAAAATAGCCCGCCGGGATGGCGAATACGGTAACCATACCCACGGAGCTGGCCAGCCAGATCACCACTTTTCTGATTCTGCTCTCGGTCTGGCTGATCATCAGCGCTCACCCTGTTTTACCACCCAGTGGCCGGTATCCTGCAATACGGCGGCGCCCTGCGGGGAAAATACAAAATCGATGAATTTCTGCGCCTCGGGACTCACCTGCTCATTGACCGCCATATAGAGCGATTTGGACAGCGGATAAGAACCATCCGCAATCGTCTGCACAGAAGGTATGACACCATCCAGTTTCAGTATCTTGAGCGTAAGGCGCTCGCTCAGCACCAGGGCCAGGCTGGATATCCCCACACCGCCTGGCGTATGGGCAATCATGTCTGCGGCCTCCTGATCGGTGAGGGCAACAGGCAAGCCCTTGCGTTGATAGGCCAGATCAAGCGCTGCGCTCATTTCAGGAAAGGCCGAGCGCAGCATCTCGATGTCGGAATCCCGGCTTGGCCGGAGTATCAGACGCAGTCGTTCACCATCCGGCCAGGTGAGCCGTGTGCCGGCCAGAAAATCCTGCAACAGGACATGACTGATGTCGTTCTGTTTGCTGTCCTCATGGACGGCGATAACCAGGGGTGTTCTGGCATAGAGAAGCTGCCGGATCCCGAGGGAGCGCTCTTCCTCTTTCAAGGGTCTGGTGAGCAGCCCGATATGCAGCACCCCCGACCCTATTCCTTTGGCCGCCCCCGCACTCCCCACGCTGAGTGGAATTTTGACGGTGATTTCCGGATGCCGCGCATTGAATTGTTTCACCAGCAGGCGAAAGGTGCCAAGATCGGTACCGGAGCCGCCAATTATGATGCTGGATCCGGCCTGGGCTGACTGTCCGATACCCATCAGCCAGAATATCAGCAGTACTATTCTCATAATGCCTTTATAGTCGCGATGTGAAGTGTGGGATACCGGCAAACGAATATCCTCGCCGCTACAGTCAGCTTGGCACAATGGACGGAAAAAGCCCGGGGTTGAACCTAATACCACGTATCTTTTGCTAATTTTTTAATATCGGTCCAAACCGCGAAATCTTGAAATACGCGGGCTAGATATAACGCGATAGTATGGAGCGGGTGATGGGAATCGAACCCACGCTATTAGCTTGGGAAGCTAAAGTTCTACCATTGAACTACACCCGCACGGTGTCGTTAGTGCAAAATATCTTACCTGATGACCACGAAATGCTCCAGAGGACTGCGATGTGACCAGAACCAGGCGGCAGAGTACCCGGGCATGACACGCAGGATTCTGAAGATAATCCTGTCAGCAATGATGATGCTGCCCGGCGCCATCATGGCCGGAGGCGGCCCGGAAACCACGCTGCTGGTGGTCAACGCGGACTCTCCTTTGTCACTGACCGTCGCCAATACCTATATCAAAGAGCGCGATCTCCCCACCAACCATGTAGTCTGGCTGGAGAATATCCCGTCGCTAGCCACCCTGGATATCGAAACCTTCCGCCAGCGCATCTGGCAACCCATCCAGGCCCATCTCGACCGTGAGCAACTGTCCGAGGAAATCGATACCATCGCCTATTCGGCGGACTTTCCGTATGCCGTCGATTTCAAGCGAGACGTCGATGCCTTTCAGTTGCCCAGGATCAAGTATCGTGGCGAGATCGGCTCTTTGACCGGCCTCACCTATTTTGCCCGGCGCGTCGCCATTGCCGATGTCGGCTATCTGGGTCTGGGCACCAATCGTTATTACCGGCGTAACCTGGCCAAACAGCCGCCAGCTTCGTCCGCGCTGAGTGACGCGGCGCTCGTCACCTATAAAAAAGGGGAACAGGCCCTGGAAAAGCGCAAGGCTGCCGAGGCCTTGCAACTGTTTCAGGGTCTGACACAAGCCTATCCTGACCATCCCCGCGTCTGGTACCACCTGGCGCGCACCCTGGCGGCGCTGGACAGAATGGACGAGGCGATGCAGGCGCTGCGCAAGGCCGTGGCACTCGGCTGGAATGCGGATTTGTTAATCCTCAACGACCCGTACCTGCAAAAGTTGCAGCCCCGGGGCGATTTCGCCGAAGTGTTCAATCAGATCACCGGCTACAACGGCCCTTTCGAGCTAGCGCAGGGCTTTCGCAGCCGCTATCTGTGGAATCGATGGGCACTACCGATACGCATGAACACAGCGTCCGACCTGGACCGCTATTACCTCTCCACGCTGCTGGCCTATACCGGGATACGCGGCAACAGCCTGGCGGAGGTTGATGCCTATCTCGCCTCGGCGGCGGCGAGCGACGGCAGTCATCCCGAGGGCACGGTCTACCTGATGGAAAACGACAATATCCGCTCGCTGACCCGCCAGCGCTATTTCACCACGACCGTGCGCGAGCTGAAACAACGCGGACATTCAGCCGAGATTCTGCGCTCCGGTCAGGATGGCCAGGACGGCATACTGGCGCGAGGCAGGGACGATATCATTGGTCTGGTGGCCGGCACCGATCGCTTCCGCTGGGCGCAGGCCAACAGCCGCCTGCTGCCCGGGGCCATCGCCGAATCACTGACCAGCTACGGCGGCCATTTCGAGAAAAATTTTCAGACCAAGCTCACCGCATTCCTGCGCCAGGGCGCGGCCGGTTCCAGCGGTGCCGTGGCCGAGCCCTTCAGCATCCCGGAAAAATTTCCCGATGCCCTGCTGCATGTCTATTATGCCGACGGCAGTTCTCTGGCTGAGGCCTTTTATCAGAGCGTCTCCGGCCCTTACCAGTTGTTGATCGTCGGAGATCCGCTGGCCCGGCCTTTCGCCGCTTTCGCCACGGTTGCATTGTCGGCGCCTGATCCACAACAGGACTGGCGCGGCACCGTCACCTTGCAGGCGACGGCAATCCCGGCCGAAGGTCATCCCGTCGATCATATCGAGCTGTGGGTGGATGGCATTCATCTGACGGACATCACGCCGGGTGGCCGCTACCCGTGGGACACCACCGGCCTCAGCGATGGCGCGCATGAATTACGCCTGGTGGCGGTGGAAGCGGGCAGTATCGAGACGCGTTCTTATCGAAAATATGCCGTCACCTTGGTGAATCACTCGCGCCAGGTTGCATTCGACACGCCTGTCACCTCTGTCAGCTATGGCAATGAAATTGTGGTGAGCGGTACCACGGGCAATACCGACCGTATCGATATCCTGCAAGGGACGCGCCGGCTGGCCAGCGCTCAACCCGTGGATGGCCGCTGGCAACTTGCGCTCGCCAGCCAGACGCTGGGTCTTGGCGAGGTGTCGCTCCAAGCCCGCGCCCATCATCGGGATGGAACCACGGTGGTCAGCCCGCCGGCGACCATCACCATCCTGCCGCCGGCATTACGCCCGGCAAGTCGTGACACAAACCTTCAGCCCGGCCTTGCCGGACGCATACAATTACAGGATGGCGCCGTTCTGCACCGGGTCATTACCAAACTGGAAGGGCCGCTGTGGCAGGAAAAATATCCCGCGCCGGTGGCAAACGTGACGCTACAGGGTCAATTCAAGGTTCCGGCCCCCGGATTTTACCAACTGATTTTCAACGGCGCCGGCCGGCTATCCATCACCATCGATGGCATCAGCTACGCCACGGCGCACCTGACCGAACAAGGCCCTGAAAGCTACCTGGGACTGGGCCTGGAGGAAGGTTGGCATGACATCACCCTCGCCTTGTCGCCCAGCGGCCAGCCATATCTCAAGGTACTGTTAAATGGCGCCCAGCCCGGGAACTACCTCGGTGACCATCAGCTTGGCCATCGCACCACCCAATAGTTTTTCAGCAGGCCGTTAAACTTCCGCACCACTCTTCCGTTACAGGATATTGGGTTCCATAAATATTATCTCTAATGACCAGACACAACCTCAAATCCAATCGCCAAATGGACGTGTAAGCATATGATTACCAAGGTCTTGATTGTTGATGATTCCGCGATGTCGCGAAAAATAATCCGTAAGGCCCTACCGCATGAATGGGAAGTAACCATCAGCGAAGCGGCCGATGGCTCCGAGGCCCTGGTTGCCTACCAGGCCGGCAAGGCGGATGTGATGTTTCTTGACCTCACCATGCCCAATCTGGACGGTTTCGCCGTGCTGGAGGCTTTGAAAAAGCAGGAGGCCAAGGTCTGTGTATTTGTCGTGAGCGCCGATATCCAGCCCAAGGCCCATGAGCGGGTCATTTCACTGGGGGCCATGGCCTTTATCAAAAAACCCGTCGATGCCGAAATCCTGAAAAATGAGCTGAAAAAAGCCGGATTGATATGAGCGACAAGACATCCCTGCTGACCGACGAGCGCCGTGATGCGCTACAGGAGGTGGTCAACATCGCCATGGGGCAGGCCGGCAGCTCCCTGGCCAGCATAGTGAATGAATTTGTCGAACTGTCGATCCCGCAATTTCATCTGGCCAGGGCCGAGGGCCAGTTGCTCGCCCTGAAGAGCCGGCCGGAGCATCAACAGAATGCCGTCATCATCCGCCAGCCCTTCATCGGACAGCTGCGCGGCGAGGCCTTTGTGCTCATCAACGCCCCGGATATCCGTTATCTGGCCGGCATCATGGGTTATCAGGGAGAATTAAATACCCCGCAGGAACAGGAATTGCTGCTGGATATCGGCAATGTCATTGCCGGGGCCTGCCTGAACGGCCTGGCCGGGCAACTCGACTTTCAGATCAGTTATGCCGCGCCCGCCGTGTATTCGATGCAGGGCAGCCTTGCCGCGCTGCTCGATGCGCAAACCGGCAATTGGCCGTATGCACTGCTCATGGAGATCCGCTTCCGGCTCACGGAGCACTCCTTCACCAGTCATCTGATCTTCATGATGACCGAGGATTCCATCGATCCGTTGACTGCGGCGATCGATCGCCTGCTGAGTGAACTGCAATGACCCAGACACCCGGCCATCCCGATCTGTTATCGTCAGCCGCCAGCCAGATCGGCGCCGGCATCATCATCATCGATCGCCAGTTCATGATTCATGCCTGGAATCATTTCATGGAGATCCACAGCGGCAAGCCGGCCAGGGATGTGCTGGGCAGAAATCTTTTCGAGGCATTCCCCGAGCTGCCGCGCGCCTGG
>MGXL01000038.1:0-3792 GCA_001801365.1 Gammaproteobacteria bacterium RBG_16_57_12
AATGACAAAAAAAAATAGCTATACCCGAGATGAGTTGCTGCTGTGCGGACATGGCAGGATGTTTGGTCCGGGTAATGCGCAGCTACCCTTGCCGCCGATGTTGATGTTCGATCGTATCACCTCGCTTTCCGAGGGAGGCGGGGCTTACGACAAGGGTCAGATCACCGCCGAGCTGGACATCACGCCGGATTTATGGTTCTTTGCCTGTCATTTCGAGGGGGACCCCGTCATGCCGGGCTGTCTGGGTCTGGATGCCATGTGGCAGTTGGTCGGCTTCTATCTCGGCTGGCTGGGCGGTCCGGGGCGTGGCCGCGCGCTGGGTGCCGGTGAGGTGAAATACACCGGTCAGGTGACGCCGAAGAATGCCCTGGTGACCTACCGTATCGATATCAAGCGTCTGATTCAGCGCAAGCTCTATATGGGTATCGCCGACGCGGCCATGGAAGTCGATGGGCGCGAGATCTATACCGCAAAGGATCTGCGGGTAGGGCTGTTTACCAAAACTGACAACTTTTAGAGGCAGCACACTTGAAACGTGTCGTCGTTACCGGGTTGGGCATCGTGTCCAGCATAGGCAATAACAAGGCACAGGTGCTGGAGTCGCTGCGCCTGGGCCGTTCCGGTATTGAATACAACAGCGAATATGCCGAGCTGGGCTTCCGCTCGCATGTCTGTGGTGCGATACGGTTGAATCCGGCGGAGCTGATCGACCGCAAGCTCTTTCGCTTTATGGGTGATGCCGCGGCCTACAATTATATCGCCATGCAGCAGGCCATCGCGGATGCCGGCCTCACGGAAGAGCAGGTCTCCAATCCACGCAGCGGTCTGGTGGTGGGATCGGGCGGTGCTTCCCACGGCAACATCGTACAGGCTGCCGATATCCTGCGCAGCAAGGGGGCGCGCAAGGTCGGTCCCTATATGGTGCCCAGGACCATGGGCAGTACCACCTCGGCCAATCTGGCCACCGCCTTCAGGATCAAGGGCGTCAATTACAGCATCAGTTCCGCCTGTTCCACCAGCGCCCATTGTATCGGCAATGGTTACGAGCAGATCCTGCTCGGTAATCAGGACATCGTGTTCGCCGGCGGGGGGGAGGAGCTGCACTGGAGTTCCACCCTGATGTTCGATGCCATGGGCGCGCTGTCCTCCAGGTACAACGACAGGCCCGAAACCGCCTCGCGTCCCTATGATACCCAGCGCGACGGATTTGTCATTTCCGGCGGTGGCGGTCTGGTGGTGCTGGAGGAATTGAATCACGCCTTGAAACGCGGCGCCAGGATATACGCCGAGCTGGCGGGCTATGGCGCCACCTCGGATGGCTACGATATGGTGTCACCCTCGGGCGAGGGGGCGATACGCTGCATGCGCCTGGCGCTGAAAAATATCACTGGGCCCGTCGATTACATCAATGCCCATGGCACCAGCACCCCGGCCGGTGACATGAAGGAACTGGAGGCGATCAGGGAGGTCTTCGGTAGCAAAATCCCCATCGTGACCTCAACCAAGTCGCTGACCGGCCATGCCCTGGGGGCGGCGGGGGTGAACGAGGCGATCTATTCCCTGCTGATGATGGAGCATGATTTCATCAGCGCCTCGGCCAACATCACCGAACTGGATCCCGCGGCCGAGGGTATGCCGATTGCCCGCCAGCGTCAGGATGACGTGCAGCTTAACACCATACTCTCCAACAGCTTCGGATTCGGCGGCACCAATGCCTGCTTGGTGTTTCAGCGCTTCGCCGGGTAAACGGAATTATCATCCCGGCGGCGATATATGCCTGCCCGGGGCCTGTGGGATGGTGTGTGTGATTTTCCGAACGCATACCATTTTAGCGAGCGATAGCTCGCAATAAATGGTTACCTCTGCAGTCTATTCGCGAGCTGTCGCTTGCTCCCACAATCTAATTTCCCGCGCCTTTCTCTTCCTGCATCCTTTTCCAGGCCCATTCCAGCACCCGGCGGACTCGCAGCGTAACCAGCGATTCGGCCTCGCTGTAACTGACCCAGCGGTATTCGTTGTGTTCGGGACGGCCCAGCAATGGGCTGACCGGCAGCATCACCTTCATCGTGGGTGATTCGGCCAGATAATAACGGGCGTATTTTTTGCCGTGGTTATAGGGCGCGGTCTCGATATTGGCCTGTCCCCAGCTGAACACCAGACCGGTCAAGGTGGTTTCCTCTTCAACCTCGCGTAGCGCGCCGGCCAAAGGTTCCTCCCCCGGCTCCACCATTCCCTTGGGAAAATCCCAGTACTGAAAGGCGCGCAACAGTAAAAAACGCCACTGGTTATCCTGGCGGTGAACGATGACGGCGCCGGCGGATAATTTTGGTCTGGCCATGGGTGACTTGTTAACGTCCAAATAGAATTCTGCAAAGGGCTCCCGGCTATGTTATTTTTATTGCCGGCGAATAACAACTGCTGGGAATTCATGCCTTGATGGAAAACAAGATACCCGGGCTGGTGGCCCATCGTGGTTACATGTTGAATTATCCCGAAAACACCCTGATCGCGCTGGAGGCGGCCTTGCGGGCAGGGGCCTGCGCCGTGGAATTCGATATCCACCTCAGTAAAGATGGCGTGCCGGTGATGATCCATGACATCGATCTGGCGCGCACCGCCGGACTGGATCGCTTCGTTTACGACCTGACCGCGGGCGAGTTGCAACAGGTGTCTGTGCATGAGCCGGAGCGTTTGGGTGATCGTTTCCAGGGTGAAACCGTGGCAACGCTCAGTCAGGTTCTGGACCTGCTGCGCCGCTGGCCCCGGGCCATTGCCTTTGTCGAGATCAAGCGCAAGAGTCTGCAACACTTCGGCCACGAACAGGTGGTGAACAGCATCATGAACCTGCTGTCACCTCTGCTGGAGCGCTGTGTTCCGATTTCCTTCGATGCCCTGGCGGTCCGTATGGCCCGTGACCGGGGTGCGCCGGCCATCGGCTGGGTTACCGAAACCTGGGACGATGAAGCGCATGCCCTGGCCAGAGACCTGGCGCCGCAATATCTGTTCGCCGAAGACAGCTGTTTTGCCGAGAATCAGGAGCCTCTGCCGGCCGGACCCTGGCAATGGGTGATCTATGACGTGACAGCGCCGGAGCAGGCGATGGCGTTTGCCGCGCGTGGCGTGAGCTGGGTTGAAACCAAGGCCATCGGCGAGATGTTGCAGGACCCGCAATTGAGCAAAAGGCGCTGTGGCTGATGCCGGTGCGTTATGACGTGGTGGTCATCGGTGGCGGCATCCATGGCGTGGGCGTGGCGCAAGCGGCCACCGCCGCCGGTCATAAGGTGTTATTGCTGGAACAGCAGGGCCTGGCCTATGGAACCTCCAGCCGTTCCAGCAAACTGATTCATGGTGGGTTGCGTTATCTCGAAACTGCGCAGGTTGGCGTGGTGCGTGAATGTCTGGCGGAACGGGCCCTGTTGCTCAAATTGGCACCGGAGCTGGTCAGGCTGACGCCGTTTTATATTCCCGTCTATCGCGAGAACCAACGCCGGCCCTGGCAGATACGCGCCGGACTGAGCCTCTATGCCTTGCTGGCCGGTATTCAGCCGGAGGGGCGATTCCGTCATGTGCCCCGGCGTGAATGGCAGGACCTGGACGGCATCCGCACCGAAGGACTGCAACAGGTCTATCAATACTGGGATGGCCAGACCGACGATGTGCTGCTGACGCGGGCGGTGATGCAGTCGGCCCGGCAACTGGGCGCGGAATTGCTGATGCCGTGTGAGTTTCTTCACGCCGAGCTGGGCGGGGACGGCTGTACCGTCCATTACCGTCAGGGAGACCGCTCAGGCA
>MGXL01000038.1:3802-4376 GCA_001801365.1 Gammaproteobacteria bacterium RBG_16_57_12
ACGGGTCTTGATCAACGCCGGGGGCCCGTGGGTGAACCGGGTGCTCGAGCGCATCACACCCGCGCCGAGTATGTTGCCTGTGGAACTGGTGCAGGGCGCGCACATCGCCATACCCGGCTGTCACCAAAAGGGTATTTATTACATGGAGGCGCCACGTGACCGGCGCGCGGTGTTTGTCATGCCCTGGCACGAGCGGTTGCTGGTGGGCACCACGGAGACGGTCTATCAGGGTGATCCGGCGGCGGTGCAGCCGCTGGAGGAAGAAAAGCGTTATCTGCTGGAGACCCTGGGCCACTATTTTCCAGCCTACCGGGATTGGCACACAGATCGGATCACAGACAGCTTCGCCGGCCTGCGGGTATTGCCCGGCGGGGCGGGGCGGCCCTTTGCCCGCTCGCGCGAAACCATCCTGTATCCCGATCGCAAGGAGAAGCCGCGGGTGCTGAGCATCTATGGCGGCAAGTTGACCGCCTATCGCGCGACCGCGGCCAAGGTCATGGAGCGTATCGCCGGGTGTCTGCCGGCCAGAAAAGCGGTGGCGGATACTCGAAAAATTGTGCTGACCCCTCCGGCA
>MGXL01000038.1:4428-4525 GCA_001801365.1 Gammaproteobacteria bacterium RBG_16_57_12
CAGCACAAAGTAATGCCAAGTTAATGACCGGCCCGGTCACGCAGCTGTTTAATCCGCGGATCATTTTCAGTAATACGAATCTTTATGGCCTTGCCGG
>MGXL01000038.1:4538-12545 GCA_001801365.1 Gammaproteobacteria bacterium RBG_16_57_12
CGCTGCCCTGTACCGAGAGCTTCCACAGGGCTGGCTGGATGGTGGCGCCGGCGCGTTCCGCCACCAGCAGGGCGTAACTGGTGAAGGTGGTGTATTTGCTGACATGCACCTCCCGCCCGACCATCTGATGCCGGGCCGGCACATAGATCTTGCTGGTGGTCGTGGTGGTGCCGCTGGCATCAGTCCTGGTTTCTTCATAGGTGATGGTATCGCCGCCCACCCAGTCATAGACGGGCGTACTGTAGATCTGCTTGGTGGTGATGGCATCGCTCACCCCATAGCTGAAGGAAATCAGGAGATCGGCCTCTCCAGGGGTGGCAGCTCGCTGATACCCCTTGTCGGCCAGGGCGAGATGGAAGTAGCGGCTGAATTCGGCAAAATACAAATCGTGTTCCGCGGTATTGGCCATGCCGCTCTTCAGGTAATAACGCATGCCGGAGCTTGGGCCAGGCTCGCCAGTGATGGAATCCACCTGCACGGTGATGCCGGTGGCGCAACCAATCAGTAGCAGGGGTAATAAAAGGGCAAGAATGCGAAGGGTTTTCATGGTGTGTACCTGTATAGTGATCCGGTTATTTCATTATAGCGCTTGAAGGGGTGCCATATGTCAGAGGCCTTGTACCTCGCCCTGGACCAGGGCGGCCATGCCAGCCGTGCGATGGTGTTTGATGGCCGGGGGAGGGTGATCTCACAGGCCTCGGTGAATATCGGTGTCTGGCAGGGTGAGGGCCAGCGCGTGGAGCACGATGCCGGGGAGCTGGTCGCCTCGGTGCGGCAAGCCGCCGAGGCGGCGCTGGAACTGGCGGGCGAGCAGCGGCAGGCAATCCGTTGCGTGGGATTGGCCACCCAGCGTTCCAGCCTCGCCTGCTGGGATAGAATCACCGGGGAAGCACTGTCGCCGGTGATCAGCTGGCAGGACCGGCGCGCCGCCGCAGAGATCGCCGCCTTTGAGTCAAGCCGGTCGATGATCCATGAAAGAACCGGCCTGATGCTCAGCGCCCACTACGGCGCCAGCAAGCTGCGCTGGTGTTTGCGGCATCTGCCCCAGGTCAAGCAGGCGGCTATTCAGAAACGCCTCGCCTGCGGCCCGCTGGCGAGCTATCTGATCTACCGTCTGGCAAAGGAGCGCCCGCTGCTGGCCGATCCGGCCAATGCCTCGCGGACGCTGTTGTGGAATTTTCGCGATCTGGATTGGGATGCCCGGCTGTTGCAGTTATTTGCTATTGAAGCCGCGCTGCTGCCGCGCTGTGTGCCCAGCCGCCATGACTACGGTACCCTGAATCTGCGGGATCAGGCCATCCCCCTGGCCGTGGTGAACGGCGATCAGTCGGCGGCGCTGTTTGCCTTTGGCGAGCCACGGCCTGAAATCACCTATATCAATGTTGGCACCGGGGCCTTTGTACAGCGGTTGTTGGGCGGTACACCTGTCTTTGCCGAGCGATTGCTCACCAGCGTGGTGTGGCAGGAGGCCGGTCAGGTCATGTATGTGCTGGAAGGGACGGTAAACGGCGCCGGCAGCGCCCTTGCCCAGATCACACAAACCTTGGGCATCCCGGCCGAAACCTTGCAGGCACATGCCGAAGAGTGGCTGGCCCGGTGTGCTGATCCGCCTCTGTTTCTCAATGGCGTGTCGGGACTGGGTTCGCCCTACTGGATCGCGGACTTTCCCTCGCGCTTTGTCGGCCCCGGCGAGGATTGGGAACAACTCGTCGCGGTTTTCGAGAGCATCGTATTTCTGCTGATGGAAAATATCCATGCCCTGGCGCCTCACACCGTTCCCTCTCAACACATCGTCATCACGGGGGGTCTGTCGGTGCTGGATGGCTTGTGCCAGCGTCTGGCCGATCTGGCCCGGCAGCCCGTCTACCGGCCGGTGCAATGCGAAGCCACGGCGCGCGGCACGGCCTTTCTGTTGGCTGGCCGGCCTGACCACTGGCCTGAGCCTGTTCCCGGAATCTGGTTTGAGCCGCAGGCCGATGCCGGTCTGGAGGCGCGGTATCGGCGCTGGCAAAGCGCCCTTTCTGAAACCATCGCGGATTTATAAAGAAGTGACAATCATTGTATATTAGAAAACTCTAATATATACTTTTGCCAATCATCCACTTCTGAATCAGGATGCCGACGATGGGACAAACATATCTGCCGAAGTCATTGAAACAGGGCCTTGCGGCACTGCTGTTGTGGCCGGCCGGGGTGCTGGCGCAACCGCCCCTGGCCACGGCGCCGGTCAGCTATCAGCCGCTTGCCCAGGAGCAGGTATTCGATGCCGTGATCGAGGCGGTCAAACAGGCGACGGTATCGGCGCAGACCTCCGGCCGGGTGGTCGAGATCAACTATGACGTGGACGACTATGTGCCCAAGGGCAGTGTCATTCTGCGTTTCGAGGATGTGGAGCAGCAGGCGAATCTGTCGGCGGCCGAGGCGGCCCTGCGCGAGCAGCAGGCCCGGTATGACGAGGCCAGCGCCGAACATCAGCGCATCAAGGATATCTTTGAAAAAAAGCTGGTGGCCAAGGCCGAGTATGACCGGGCCGTGACCGGGTTGCGCACCGCCAAGGAACGCCTGGAGGCGGCTCAGGCCCATGTGCTCAAGGCTAAGGAACAGGTGAATTACACCCTGGTCAAGGCGCCCTACAGCGGCATTGTCGTCAAACGGCATGTGGAAGTGGGGGAGATGGCGCGGGTCGGCCAGGCCCTGATGTCGGGGTTTTCGTTACAGGAGTTGCGCGCCACCACGCGGGTCCCGCAGCGCCTGGTCGATGCCATCCGCCGTCACAACCGGGCGCGGATGCTGTTCGACGGGCAGACGGCCGTTCCCGCCGACAGGATGACCATCTATCCCTATGCCGATCCCGACACCCACACCTTCCAGGTACGGGTGCAACTGAAGGCCGGACAGGAAGGCATTTATCCCGGCATGCTGGTCAAGCTGGCCTTTGTCACGGGCGAGGAGCGGCGGCTGGTGCTGCCGCAACAGGCCATAGCCCAGCGCAGCGAGGTCAGCGCCGTGTATGTCGTGGCGCCGGACGGCCGCCTTGCCTTCCGCCAGGTGCGCCTCGGCAGCCGCTTGCCGGATGACATGATCGAAATCCTGAGCGGCGTGACGGACGGTGAGCGCATCGCCCTCGATCCGGTCGCCGCCGCCATCGCGCTCAAACAGCAGCGCGAGCCGCAGGACTGAGCATGAACGGCAGCCTGGGACTCTCCGGCAACATCGCCAAACGGTTTCTGGCGACGGAAATTACCCCGCTGCTGGCCTTGCTGGGCCTGCTGCTGGGATTGTTCGCCGTGCTGGTGACGCCGCGCGAGGAAGAGCCCCAGATCAATGTCACCTTCGCGAATGTCTTTGTGCCCTTTCCCGGCGCCACGGTCAGTGAAGTGGAGCAACTGGTCAGCACGCCAGCCGAACAGGTGTTGTCGCGGATCGAGGGGGTCAAGCACGTCTATTCAGTCAGCCGTCCGGGCATGGCGGTGCTGACCGTGCAATTCGAAGTGGGGGAGGATCGCACCCGGGCGATCGTCCGCCTCTATGACACTGTGTTTTCCAATCAGGACTGGTTGCCCGCCAGCCTGGGCGTCGGGCAGCCCATCATTAAGCCCAAGGGCATCGACGATGTGCCGATCGTCAGCCTTACACTCTGGAGCCAGGATCAAAATATCGGCGCCTATGAACTGCAACAGGTGGCCCACGCCATGGAGGTGGAGCTGAAGCGGGTCAAGGGTACCCGCGACGTCTACACCCTCGGCGGGCCGGACCGGGTGGTGCATGTCCTGCTGGATCCGGTGCGCATGGCCGGCTATGGCATCGCGCTGGATGATCTGCGCCAGTCCCTGAGGGCGGGCAACACCACGCAGGACGCCGGGGCGCTGGTCAGGGATAATGCAGAAATCCTGGTGCGCGCCGGAACGTTTCTCAGCAGCGCCGGGGAGATCGGGGCCCTGGTGGTGGCGCTGCATGCGGGCGCGCCGGTGTATTTGCGCGACGTGGCCGAGATCGTGCATGGCGCCGATCAGTCGGAGCGTTATGCCTGGCTGGGCACCGGGCCGGCCGCCGCGCAGCGGGGAACCACGCTTGCCGGTGAATTTCCGGCAGTGACCATCGCCCTTTCCAAACAACCGGGCACCAATGCGGTCTCGATTGCCGAGCAGGTGGTGCAGCGCGTGGAGCAGATCAGGGGTACCGTCATTCCCGACGATGTGCAGGTCACGGTCACACGCAATTATGGCGAGACCGCCAATGACAAGGCCATGACCCTGATCACCAAGCTGGTGTTCGCCACGGCCTCGGTGGTGCTGCTGGTGGGCTGGGCCCTGGGGCGGCGCGAGGCGGTCATTGTCGGCGCGGCGGTGGTCATCACCCTGGCCATGACCCTGTTCGCCTCCTGGGCGTGGGGCTTCACCCTCAACCGCGTCTCCCTGTTTGCGCTGATCTTTTCCATCGGCATCCTGGTGGATGATGCCATCGTGGTGGTGGAGAACATTCACCGCCATCTGGCCATGGGCAAGGGGGGATTGCGCGAGCTCATCCCCGTTGCGGTGGATGAGGTGGGCGGCCCCACCATCCTGGCGACCTTCACCGTGATCGCGGCGCTGCTGCCCATGGCCTTCGTCAGCGGCCTGATGGGGCCATACATGAGCCCGATTCCCGTCAATGCCAGCATGGGCATGCTGATCTCCCTGGCCGTGGCCTTCGTGATCACCCCCTGGCTGGTGCTGAAGCTGCTGCCGGTCCGAGGGGCAGGGCACGGGCCCGCAGGCGTGGTTGGTCACGACAGACTTTATGGCCTGTTTAACCGGTACATGCGCCCCTTTCTGCATGGAGAAGCGGGCCGTGCCCGGCGCTGGCAGTTGTTTGGCGCGATACTGTTGCTGATCGTGCTCTCGGTGGGACTGGCCTTCGTCAAGCTGGTGGTGTTGAAGATGCTGCCCTTCGACAACAAATCCGAATTCCAGGTGCAGGTGGACATGCCCGAAGGTACGGCGCTGGAAAAGACCGCGGCGGTGCTGCGCGAGCTGGGCGCCTATCTCGCCACCGTGCCCGAGGTGACCGATTACCAGGCCTATGCCGGAACGGCGGCGCCGATCAATTTCAATGGCCTGGTGCGCCAGTATTATCTGCGCAGCGCCCCGTACCAGGGCGACATCCAGGTCAATCTGGTCGACAGGAAACATCGTGACCGCCAGAGCCATGAGATCGCCCTGGCGGTGCGCTCGCCCCTGCAGGAGATCGGCCGCCGCCATGGCGCCAATGTGAAACTGGTCGAGGTGCCGCCGGGGCCGCCGGTGCAGGCGCCGCTGGTCGCGGAGATCTATGGCCTGGATCATCAGGGCCAGATCGCCATGGCCCGGCAGGTGCGCGAGGTGTTCGAGGGCACGAAGGATGTCGTCGATGTGGATGACAGCGTGGAAACAGCCGCGCCACGCTGGCTCCTGAAGGTCGATCAGCACAAGGCGGCGCTGCTGGGCGTCTCGCAGCAGAGTATCGCCACCGCCATCACCACCCTGCTGAGCGGTGAGGATGTCAGTTACCTGCGCGGGGACCATGCCAAGTACCCCACGCCGATCCGCGTGGAGCTGCCTGTGGCCGCCAAGGCCGATCTGAATGCCGTGCTGGCCTTCAAGCTTCCCGGCCGGGATGGCAAGATGCTGCCGCTGCATGATCTGGTTGAGGTGGTGGAAGACCGGCGCGAGTACAGCATTTATCACAAGGACCTGCTGCCCGTGGTGTTTGTGACCGGCGATGTGGCCGGGGAGCTGGACAGCCCTTTATACGGCATGTTCGACATCAAAGGACAGTTGGACGGCAAGAGCTTCACCGGCGGATATTCCCTGGATCAGGTGCTGTTTCAGCCGCCGGAGCATCCCTATCGCTATACGCTCAAATGGGACGGCGAGTGGCAGATCACCTTCGAGACCTTCCGTGACATGGGCCTGGCCTATGGCGTCGGCATCCTCCTGATCTATCTGCTGGTGGTGGCGCAGTTCCGCTCTTATCGGGTGCCGCTGGTGATCATGGCGCCCATACCGCTGACCATCATCGGCGTGATGCCGGGCCATGCCCTGTTGCAGGCCAATTTCACCGCCACCTCCATGATCGGCATGATTGCCCTGGCGGGGATCATTGTGCGCAATTCCATCCTGCTGGTGGATTTCATCAATCAGGAACTGGCGCGCGGTGTGGATTTCGAGGAGGCGGTCATCCGCTCCGGGGCGGTGCGCGCCAAACCCATCCTGCTGACCGGCGTGGCCGCCATGCTCGGCGCGCTGTTTATCCTGGATGATCCGATTTTCAGCGGGCTGGCGATTTCCCTGCTGTTCGGTATCCTGGCATCGACCCTGCTGACCCTGCTGGTGATACCGGTGATGTACTATGCCTGGATGAGGAACAGGGTTTCTGTTTCTGACCCGGCATCTGTTGCCAGACCCGGATAAGTTGTTATGATGACCGGATACCCAGGCTACTACGGATGCACGAACCATGGCGGACCGACGCTTACAAGTATTCCATACCGTGGCACGGACCATGAGCTTCACCAAGGCGGCCGAGGTCCTGCACATGACCCAGCCGGCCGTCACCTTCCAGGTGCGCCAGCTGGAAGAACACTTCAACACCCGGCTGTTCGACCGTACCCATAATCGCATCAGCCTGACCGAGGCCGGCCAGTGCGTCTTCGATTACGCCGAACGCATACTGGAGATATATTCGGAAATGGACAGCGCCGTGATGAAGCTGACCGGCGAGATTACCGGCGTGCTGATCATCGGCGCCAGCACCACCATCGCCGAATACATGCTGCCCTCACTGCTGGGCGACTACAAGAAACAATATCCGGACGTGAATATCCACCTCAAGGTCTCCAATACCGACGGCATCGTCGCCATGGTGGAAAATAACGTGATCGACCTGGGTGTGGTGGAGGCGCCGGTGGCCAACAAGAATTTAGCCGTGGAGTTGTGCCGGCGCGACAGCCTGGTCGCCATCGTGCCGCCCGGCCATCCGCTGGCCGGCCTGAAGCAGACCACGGTGCAGAAGATCATGGAGTATCCCTACATCTGCCGCGAGGAGGGTTCGGGCACCCGTGAGGTGATACTGGATTACATCCGCGACGCGGGACTTGATACCAATGACCTGAACATCATTATGGAGCTGGGCAGCCCCGAGGCGATCAAGGGCGCGGTGGAGGCGGGCATCGGCATCACCATCATGTCACGCGCCACACTGGCCAAGGAATTGCAACTGGGTTCGCTGGTGGCCGTGCCGCTGGACCCGCCCATGGAACGGCCGTTTTCCTTTGTGCATCAGAAGCAGAAATTCCGCCATCGCGCCATGGAGGAACTGCTGGAGTTCGCCCGGCAGTATTGCCGCACCCACCCCGGAATTTCATAGCACATCGGAGGCGTGATCGGCCAGGCGCGAGCGTTCGCCCCGCTGCAGCGTGATGTGGGCGCCGTGCTCCCAGCTCTTGAAGCGGTCCACCACATAGGTCAGGCCGGAGGTGGTCTCGCTCAGATAGGGCGTGTCGATCTGGGCGACGTTGCCCAGGCACACCACCTTGGTGCCGGGCCCGGCGCGGGTGATCAGGGTGCGCATCTGTTTCGGGGTCAGGTTCTGCGCCTCGTCGATGATCAGATACTTGGCCATGAAGGTGCGCCCGCGCATGAAGTTGAGCGAGCGGATCTTGATGCGGTTTTTCAGCAGATCCTGGGTGGCCTGATGCTGCCAGTCTTCCCGGTCGATGTCGGAGTGGGTCAATACCTCCATGTTGTCCAGCAGCGCGCCCATCCAGGGCGTCATCTTTTCCTCCTCGGTGCCCGGCAGAAAGCCGATATCCTCGCCGACCGGCACCGTCACCCGCGTCATGATGATCTCGCGATAGATCTTGCGTTCCATGGTCTGGGCCAGTCCGGCCGCCAGGGTCAGCAGGGTCTTGCCGGTGCCCGCCATGCCCAGCAGGGTGACGAAATCGATCTCGGGATCCATCAGCACATTGAGGGCGAAATTCTGTTC
>MGXL01000038.1:12616-14252 GCA_001801365.1 Gammaproteobacteria bacterium RBG_16_57_12
CGCTGTCCCCATCGATTTTGCGCACGATGGCGTCGAGCGGCTGCGGGCCGGTAGAAAACAGGAATTGACTGGGGTACCACTTGCTGATTTCCGGTCCGTGGACCTTGTAATAAGTCCGGCCCTCTTCGATCCAGGACTGGATTTCCTTGCTATGGGTATCCCAGAAATTGGCCGGCAGCTCGGTGCAGCCGGTATACAGCAAGTTGACATCATCCAGCACCTTGTCGCTGTGATAGTCCTCGGCATGAACGCCGATCACCGCCGCCTTGATACGCAGGTTGATATCCTTTGAAACCAGGGTGACCCGGGCGTCGCGGCGCGTTTCCTGCAAGGCCAGCATGGTGCTGAGGATGGTGTTGTCGGCCTTGTTGCCCGGCAGGGTGGACGGCAGTTCGCGGTTCAGCTCGCGGGTCTGCAGAAACAGGCGGCCGCTGACAAAGTCCGCCTGCTCCGGCGTGGGCAGGGGAATGCCCTTCTCGATGGCCTTGTGGTCCGAGCCGCTGATCAATTCCTCCAGAAAGCGGCTGGCCTGGCGGGCGTTGCGCGCCACCTCGGAATTGCCGCGCTTGTTGTTGTCCAGTTCCTCAAGGACGATCATGGGCAGGAAGACATCGTGTTCTTTGAAGCGGAAGATACAGGTGGGATCATGCATCAGGACATTGGTATCGATAACGAATATGGACTTCACGTTTCCAGGCATACGTCAGTTTCCCCTCGGTGGGGCAAGGGCCCCTCGGTTATAGTTGCTTGATGGATTGCAGAACATCTTCGGCATGACCCTCCACTTTCACCTTGCGCCATTCCTTGCGCAGTATTCCTTCCTTATCGACCAAAAAAGTGCTTCTTTCAATCCCCAGCACCTGTTTGCCGTACATATTTTTCATTTTGATGACATCGAACATCCTGCACAGGGTTTCATCTTCGTCGGAAATCAATTCAAAGGGGAAGCATTGCTGGGCCTTGAAATTTTCATGGCTCTTCATGTCGTCGCGTGATATGCCCAGGATTACAGCGCCCAGTTCGGTGAATCCAGCATGCAGATCGCGAAACTGCTGGCCCTCCAGCGTGCAGCCCAGTGTGTCGTCCCTGGGGTAGAAATACAGCACAATGATTTTGCCCTTCAGGCCGGCAAGCGATATCTCTTTGTCGCCTGTCGCGAGCAGGGCGAAGCCGGGGATGGGTTTTCCAATCGCAATTTTTGCCATAAAGCCATTTTCTCCCGGGAATGTAGACCGCTTTTGTCGGAAAAATATTTTGACACCAGTATTCATTAATTGTCATGGTGTTGACAAGCCTCCGGCACACGTATAGTTTTGATACGCAGTATATTGAAATTCATAACAACCAGCGAGGGGAAAGAATATGAAAAAAACCATCATTTCAGCAGCCATGGCTGTATTGAGTACTATTAACATAAGGAGAAGGACATGAAAAACTATAATCGTATTGGTGCGTTGGCTTTGTGTATGTGTTTTGCGGCCAGCACTCAAGCTGCTGAGTCACCGATGTATTTAGGATTAAAAGTTGGACAAATGATGGTTGACGTGGCTGGATTGGATGATGGAGCGAATCTTGGAATTCAAGTTGGCTATCGTTTTCCCGGCATAGCCGCTGGTGTTTTTGCTGTTGAAGGAGA
>MGXL01000039.1:0-1622 GCA_001801365.1 Gammaproteobacteria bacterium RBG_16_57_12
GGGTGTCCCAGGAAGTATTACGCCCTATTGGGGATTGAGCAAAATCATCCTGTTGTGATAGTATCCTTCACCTCGAATCTACAGGCGCGTAGCTCAGCTGGTTAGAGCACCACCTTGACATGGTGGGGGTCGTTGGTTCGAGTCCAATCGCGCCTACCAACACACAAAGCACTGTGACCTCACAGTGCTTTTTTTAGCTTATATGAAAGGGTTCTCCAACGATCGCCTGATGGTGTCATTTGATTTTTCGAAGGAACACCATTTTAAAGTGGCACAGAGGGAATTATTACAATGATTTCAATCACGCTTCCCGACGGTAGTCAGCGCAGTTTTGCCAGGCCGGTCTCCATCCACGAGGTGGCGGCTTCCATTGGTCCGGGGCTGGCCAAGGCCGCGCTGGCGGGCCAGGTGGACGGTCGTCTGGTCGATACCTCCCATGTCATCCACGGGAACGTCGCGCTGCGGATCATCACCGCCAAGGATGCCGAAGGGCTGGAGGTCATCCGCCACTCCACGGCGCATTTGCTGGCGCAGGCGGTCAAGGCGCTGTTTCCCGAGGCGCAGGTCACCATCGGCCCGGTGATCGAGGACGGCTTTTATTATGATTTCGGCGGCGGGCACCGCTTTACGCCGGAAGATCTGACCGCCATCGAAAAGAAGATGGAAGAGCTGGCCGGGCAGGATCTGCCGGTCATCCGTTCGGTCATGAAACGGGAAGCGGCGATCGGATTTTTTCGCGGCCTGGGCGAGGAGTACAAGGCCCAGATTATCGAAGGCATCCCGCACGGCGAAGAACTGTCGCTCTATCAGCAGGGCGAATTCACCGATCTGTGCCGCGGACCGCATGTGCCCAGCACCGGGCATCTCAAGGCCTTCAAGCTGACCAAGCTGGCCGGGGCCTACTGGCGCGGTGATTCCAATAATGAAATGCTGCAACGCATTTATGGCACCGCCTGGGCCGACAAAAAGGCCTTGCAGCAGTATTTGACCCGCCTCGAAGAAGCCGAAAAACGCGACCATCGGCGCATTGCCAAGGCTCTGGACCTGTTTCACACCCAGGAAGAGGCGCCGGGGATGGTGTTCTGGCATGACAACGGCTGGGTGCTGTACCAGCAGATCGAGCAATATATCCGCCGGGTGCTCAGGAACAAGGGTTACCAGGAGGTGCGCACCCCCAGTCTGGCTGATCGGGTCCTGTGGGAAAAATCCGGGCATTGGGAAAAATTTCACGCCGACATGTTCACGACCCACTCGGAAAACCGTGAATATGCCATCAAACCCATGAATTGCCCTTGCCACGTCCAGATCTATAATCAGGGTCTGAAAAGTTACCGCGATCTGCCCTTGCGCCTGGCAGAGTTTGGCTCCTGTCATCGCAATGAACCCTCCGGCACCCTGCACGGCCTGATGCGGGTACGGGGCTTCACCCAGGACGATGCGCATATTTTCTGTACCGAGGATCAGATCCAGGGCGAGGTGTCCAGTTTCATCGACCTGCTCTATCAGGTCTATGCCGATTTCGGCTTTACCGAGGTCATCATCAAGCTGTCCACCCGTCCCGAACAGCGGGTCGGTAGTAACGAGATCTGGGACAAGGCGGAGCACGCCCTGGAAAAGGCCCT
>MGXL01000039.1:1634-7235 GCA_001801365.1 Gammaproteobacteria bacterium RBG_16_57_12
AAAAGGCCCTGAACACCAAAAGTCTGGCCTGGGATCTGCAGCCGGGGGAGGGTGCCTTCTACGGGCCCAAGATCGAGTTCTCCCTCAAGGACTGCCTGGGCCGCGTCTGGCAGTGCGGCACCATCCAGGTGGACTTCAATATGCCTGACCGGCTAGAGGCCGGCTATATCACCGAAGATGGCAGCAAACAGGTACCGGTGATGTTGCACCGCGCCATACTCGGTTCCATGGAGCGATTTATCGGCATTCTGATCGAGCACTACGCCGGAATCTTCCCTTTATGGCTGGCGCCGGTCCAGCTGGCGGTCCTGAATATCACCGACCGGCAGGCCGAATATGTGCAAAAAGTGACAAATAGTCTGAAAGAAAGTGGTTTTCGCGCCATTTCGGACTTGAGAAATGAGAAAATAGGCTTTAAAATTCGCGAACATACATTACAGAGAATTCCCTATCTCCTGGTACTGGGTGACCGGGAGGTGGAAGAACATACTGTGACCGTGAGAGCACGCGACGGTAAGGACCTGGGCAGTATGACGCTTGAGGCGTTCACTGACAGGCTTACGCAGGAGCTTGCACGACGCGGTCGGATTGTTTTGGAGGATTAAACTATCGCTGCAGAAAAGAAAACCCGGGTAAACGACGAGATCACCACACGAGAAATTCGCGTGATCGGACCCGAGGGGGATCAGCTGGGCATCATGGCTATCGATGCCGCCAAGCAAATTGCATTTGATGCAGAGCTGGATCTGGTGGAGATTTCACCCAATGCCGAGCCGCCGGTCTGCCGGGTCATGGACTACGGCAAATTCGTGTTCGAGACGAACAAGAAAAAACAGGCGGCTAAAAAGAAGCAGAAGCAGATTCACATCAAGGAAGTGAAATTCCGTCCTGGGACGGAAGAAGGGGATTATCAGGTAAAACTTCGCAACCTGATACGTTTCCTGAATGACGGGGATAAGGCCAAAGTCACCTTGCGGTTCAGAGGCCGCGAAATGGTGCACAAGGAACTTGGCCAGCGTTTGTTGGACCGCATCGAGGCGGACTTGTCGAGCTACGGCGTTATTGAACAAAAGCCGAAGTTTGAGGGACGCCTGATGGTGATGGTCGTGGCGCCCAAGGCCAAATAAACGCGCTATCCCGATTTTTTATCAATCGAATGCGGAGGAGAGACTATGCCTAAACTGAAATCAAATCGTGGCGCTGCCAAGCGCTTTAAACCCAAGGCCTCGGGCGGCTTCAAGCGTGCCCAGTCACACCGTCGCCATATCCTGACCAAGAAAAGTACCAAGCGGAAACGTCATCTGCGCGCGCCCTCCATGGTCGCCGCGGTTGATGTCAAGGCCGTACGTCAGATGTTAAGCGCATAACAGGATAGAGGTGACCAGACATGCCAAGAGTTAAAAGAGGCGTTACTGCCCGCGCCAGACACAAAAAAGTAATTGCACAGGCCCAGGGGCACTCGGGCCGCCGCAAGAATGTATTCCGTGTAGCCAAACAGTCCGTGATCAAGGCCGGACAGTACGCCTATCGTGACCGTCGTCAACGCAAGCGTCAGTTCCGTGCCCTGTGGGTTGCCCGTATCAACGCGGCAGCGCGGGAAGTTGGCCTTTCCTACAGCCGCTTTATCAATGGGCTGAAAAAGGCGGAGATTGAGATCGATCGTAAGGTGCTCGCCGATATGGCGGTATTCGATAAGAATGCATTCTCTGTCCTGGCGGATAAGGCTAAGGCCAGCCTCGCCAATTAAGTGCGCAAGGCTGTGTCTGTTCAGGTAGCAATCCGAGCAGCACTGGCAACTTGAAAAGGGGAAAGGGCTGGATCCTTTCCCCTTTTTTATGATCATCCTAGGATCATGGGGGAATTTCTGTGACATCGCTTGAACAGCTCGTGACACAGGCGCAGGCCGCGGTCGCCGCGGCGGACAATCTGTCCGATCTTGACCAGGAGCGGGTACGCTATCTGGGCAAGAAGGGCTTGCTGACTGAACAGCTGAAACAACTGGGTCATCTACCGCCGGAGCAGCGCCCTGCTGCCGGTCAGGAGATCAACCACGCCAAACAGTTGATCCAGGATCTGATTGAACAGAAAAAGTCACAGCTGCAACAGCAGGGGCTGCGGGATCAGCTTGAAGTGCAGCGGCTTGATGTCACCCTGCCCGGCCGGGGGCAACACTGCGGCGGTCTTCATCCGGTCAGCCGCACCATGGATCGCATCGCCGCCCTGTTCGGCCAGTTGGGGTTTGAAATCGCCGAAGGTCCGGAAATCGAGGACGACTATCATAATTTCGGCGCGCTCAATATACCGGAGACCCATCCGGCGCGGGCCATGCACGATACCTTCTATTTCGATAGCCGCCTGTTGCTGCGCACCCATACCTCGCCGGTACAGATCCGTGTCATGGAAACCCAGCGCCCGCCTTTGAAGGTGATCGCCCCCGGCCGGGTATATCGCTGCGACTCCGACCTGACCCACACACCGATGTTCCATCAGGTGGAAGGCTTCATGGTGGATGACGCCATCAGCTTTGCCGATCTCAAGGGCGTCCTGAACGATTTTCTGCGCAACTTTTTCGAGAAGGATTTACAGGTTCGGTTTCGCCCCTCCTATTTCCCCTTTACCGAGCCATCTGCCGAGGTGGATATCCGGTGCGTCATGTGCGCCGGCAAAGGCTGCCGGGTGTGCAAGCAGACCGGCTGGCTCGAAGTGCTGGGATGCGGCATGATCCACCCCAAGGTGTTCGAGGCTGTCGGTGTCGATGCCGACCGTTATAGCGGATTTGCCTTCGGCATGGGTGTGGAGCGCCTGGCCATGCTGCGCTATGGGGTCAATGACCTGCGGCTGTTCTTCGAAAACGATTTGCGCTTCTTGCGGCAGTTTAATTAACGCATTGGAAAGACGTCATGAGATTCAGTGAACAATGGTTGCGCGAGTGGATCAATCCCCCGGTGGATAGTGCCGCGCTGGCGCATCAGCTGACCATGGCCGGGCTGGAAGTGGATGCCGTGGAGCCGGCGGCGCCAGGCTTTTCCGGTGTGGTGGTCGGCAGGGTGCTGTCGGTCGCGCCCCATCCTGATGCGGAAAGATTGCAGATCTGCCAGGTCGATGCCGGCGGTGGACACGTGCTGACCATCGTCTGCGGCGCAAGAAACGTGGCCCCCGGGCTGCCTGTGCCACTGGCGCTGATCGATGCCGTGTTGCCGGGCGGGCTGAAGATCAAGCGCAGCAAGTTACGCGGTGTGGAATCGTTCGGCATGCTGTGTTCGGCCAGGGAGTTGGGTCTGGCAGAAACTGCCGAGGGGCTGATGATCCTGGATGATGACGCGCTTGCCGGCACGGATTTGCGCGACTATCTGAAACTGAATGACCACTGCATCGAACTGGGCCTGACGCCCAACCGCGGCGATTGCCTGAGTATTGCCGGCATCGCGCGTGAGGTCGCTGTGCTGAATGACATGCAGGCCGCCCGGCCTGAAGTGCCTGAAATAGCGCCACAGAGCAAGGCGACATTACCGGTGGAGATCACGGCGCGGCAGGATTGCGCCCGTTATGTTGGCCGGACGATCACCGGCATCAACCCGCAGGCAAAAACACCTTTATGGTTGCAGGAGCGTTTGAGGCGTAGCGGCCTGCGCAGCCTCGGCCCGGTTGTTGATGTCACCAACTATGTATTACTCGAACTGGGTCAGCCCATGCATGCCTTTGACCTGACCAGGCTTGATAATGGCATCAAGGTTCGCCATGCGCTGCCCGGCGAAATATTGGAATTGCTGGATGGCAAGGAAATTGCTCTGAGCGCCGGCACGCTGATCATTGCCGATCATGCCAGGCCGGTGGCGCTGGCGGGCGTCATGGGCGGTACAGCAACGGCGGTGAATGAATCCACCCGCGATGTCTTTCTTGAGAGCGCCTTCTTCAATCCGCTGTCGATTGCGGGCAAGGCGCGCGAATATGGCCTGCATACTGATTCCTCGCACCGTTTTGAGCGGGGTGTAGATCCGGCGATACAGCGACTCGCCATGGAACGGGCAACGGGTTTATTGCTGGACATCGTCGGAGGGATTCCGGGCGAAATCATCGAAGTGATGGTCCGCGAGACACTACCGACACGACAGCCCATTCTGCTGCGTCATGAAAAAGTGAACAGTATGCTTGGGATCAAAATCACTACGGCAGAAATCACCAGGATTCTGGAACGCTTGGGTATGCAGGTAATCGGGCGGGGCAATGCCTGGGAGATTACTCCGCCCGGCTTCCGTTTTGACCTTACCATAGAGGTGGATCTGATTGAGGAGCTCGCCAGAATTTATGGCTATAACCGGATACCGGTAGCCCGGCCGCGCAGCCTGATGGAAATCAGGCCACGGCCGGAGTCACGGCTTGAGTCTGGCGCCATCAAGCAACTGCTGGTCAACCGTGGCTATCAGGAGGTCATTACCTATAGCTTTGTCGATCCGAACCTGCCGGAACTGCTTACACCCGGGATCAAGGCCATGGTGCTGGCCAATCCGATTTCGGCGGACATGTCGGTCATGCGCACCACTCTGTGGGCAGGACTGATCCATACCCTGTGCTACAACTTGAACCGCCAGCAGGCTCGCGTACGAATCTTTGAGCAGGGCCTCAAATATGCCCGGCATGGCAAGGAGATCAACCAGACCAATACACTTGCCGGATTAATCTGTGGCAGCAATTATCCGGAGCAATGGGGGGAGCCGTCCCGTGACGTGGATTTCTATGATCTCAAGGGTGATGTCGAAGTCTTACTGGGCTTGAATACGGCCGATGAGTTTGAATTCAGACCAGGCCAGCATCCGGCCTTGCACCCGGGGAAAACGGCACAGATACTGCGGAATAATTTGCCGGTTGGCTGGGTCGGCGCGCTCCACCCAGAAATACTAAATTACTTTAAAATATCATATCAAGTATTTGTATTTGAAATAGATTATATATCTATTTCCAGTGCAAAAAGAGTGCCACACTACCGTGAGATGTCCCGCTTTCCATCGATCAGGCGGGATATCGCGGTGGTGGTGGATGACTCGGTAACGGCGCAGTCGGTATTTGATTGCCTTAAAAATATATCCAGCGATTTCTTGCAGGAGTTGCAGTTGTTTGATATGTTTACTGGCAAAGGTATTGATTCAGGTAAAAAAAGTCTTGCCTTGTGTTTAATTTTGCAGCACCGCGACCGTACGCTTACCGATGATGAGGTTGATACACTGGTGGGGCAGGTAGTGTCGTTACTAGAACAACAACTGGATGCGAAATTGAGAGATTGAATATGGCGTTAACCAAAGCAGATATGGCTGAAAAGCTCTTTCAGGAAGTTGGTTTGAACAAACGTGAAGCCAAGGAAATTGTCGAAGCCTTTTTTGAGGAAATTCGTCTCGCACTTGAAAATGGCCAATCCGTGAAATTATCCGGATTCGGAAATTTTGATCTCCGCAAAAAAAATCAGCGCCCGGGGCGCAATCCCAAGACCGGTGAAGAAATTCCGATTTCCTCTCGTCGTGTCGTGACTTTCCGCGCTGGACAAAAACTCAAAGCCAAGGTAGAGATCTATGCTGGAAGCCGCGAACAACAATGAGTTACCCGCCATTC
>MGXL01000040.1:0-6732 GCA_001801365.1 Gammaproteobacteria bacterium RBG_16_57_12
CAGGACACTAGCGGTAAAGGTTAGGGAATTTACCGGCGCTTATCAAGCCTGTCGTCACGTTGCTCGCTGCCCCGGCACACACGCCGCAAACCGCATTGCGTACAGAGCGGGCGCACCCGGCAGGTCTCCTTGGCATGGCGCACGATCAGGGCATGATATTCATTGTACAGGGTGGCATCGGCGGCCAGGGTCTGTTCAAACAGGGCGCGCAGGTGTTCATATCCTTCCGTGCCGTCGATCACCCCCAGCCGCGCGAACAGACGCCGGGTATAGGCGTCGATCACGAACACCGGGCGGTCAAAGGCATACAGCAGCATGTCGTCGGCCGTCTCCGGGCCGATGCCCTTGACCGCCAGCAGGGCCTTGCGCAAGGCCCCCGTCTCCATCGTATGCAGCTTTCGATAACCCCCGGCGGCGCAGTACCAGGCACAGAAAGCCTTGAGCCGCCGGGTCTTGATATTGAAATAGCCGGAAGGTTTCAGGCAGGCGGCCAGATCTTCAGGCGGGGCTTTGATGATCGCCTGGGGGCTGAGCGAGCGCCGGCGCTTGAGATTGGCGATGGCCTTTTCCACATTGCTCCAGGCCGTGTTCTGGGTCAGGATCGCCCCGGTCATGATCTCGAACGGCGTATCCCCTGGCCACCAGTGCTGCGCGCCATGGGCCTTGAACAGCAACTGATAAACCCGTTGCAGTGTCACGACCCGGGCCATGTGCGCGGC
Organism: Gammaproteobacteria bacterium RBG_16_57_12; assembly: GCA_001801365.1. GTDB lineage: Bacteria > Pseudomonadota > Gammaproteobacteria > RBG-16-57-12 > RBG-16-57-12 > RBG-16-57-12. The sequence continues at coordinate 720 of MGXL01000040.1, forward strand.
TCAGCTCTTGTTGCGCCGGGGGGCCGGTTTTGCAGCGAGTTTACGCTTCTTCGGGCTTGAGGCAATGATTGATTTTTTGGGAGATTGTCTCGATGAGGCGTCTATTGATTTTTCGCGTGATTGCCTCGATGAGGCGTCTATAGATTTCTTGGGGGTTTGCCTTGATAAGGCGCCTATAGATTTCTTGGGGGTTTGCCTTGATAAGGCGCCTATTGATTTTTCATGTGTTTGCCTCGATGGCTTGCCGGACGATTTGACAGATGCCGTGCGTTGTTCCGTCATGCCGGTCAGCGCCAGCAAATCGCGCATCTGTGCATCGCTCAATTCCTCCCACTCACCGGGGCGCACGGACCTGGGCAGCAGGATATTGCCAAAGCGCACGCGCATCAGGCGGCTGACAGCCACACCCTGCGATTCCCATAAGCGGCGCACTTCGCGATTACGGCCTTCCCTGAGGATGACATGATACCAGTGGTTGATGCCCTGGCCGCCGCCGTCGATGATCTGATCGAACCGGGCCTCGCCGTCTTCCAGCATGACGCCCTGCCTGAGATTATCCAGGATGTCCTTTTCCGCCTTGCCCATCACGCGCACCGCGTATTCACGCTCGATCTCCACCGAGGGATGCATCAGGCGATTGGCCAGTTCACCGTCGGTGGTCAGCAGCAGCAGGCCGGAGGTGTTCAGGTCAAGCCGTCCGACGGAAATCCAGCGTCCGAAGCGTATCGGAGGGAGTTGATCAAACACGGTGGGGCGCCCTTCCGGATCGGAGCGGGTGCAGATTTCGCCCACCGGTTTGTGGTAGAGGATGACGCGCCGTTTTTCGGGAAACAGTTTGTCGCTGTTGATGACATGCCCGTCCACGCGCACCTTGTCCTGCGGCCCGGCCCGTTCGCCCAGGGCGGCGATCTTGCCGTTGACGCTGACACGGCCCGCGCTGATCCAGACTTCGATCTCGCGCCGCGAACCCAGTCCGGCCCGCGCCAGCACCTTTTGCAGTTTTTCACTCACCGGTTATTGTGTCCCGCTACTGACCGCACGTATTTCCCGGTCAGTTTCGCTAAAATCGGCCTGGTCTTCCCCGGCCTGAGGTGCATGCACTGATTCTTCTTCGAGAACATCGAGGGCTGCGGAGATAAAGACATCCTCGCCCTGCTCCTGCGCGGCAAACACGCCATCGTCCGGCGGCGCCAGATCCAGTTCGGCATTGATGCTATCGATATCACGAATCTCCGCGAGCGTGGGCAGATCATTGAGCGACTTGAGATTAAAATAATCCAGGAACTGGCGCGTGGTCGCATACAGGGCCGGCCGGCCCGGAACGTCACGATGCCCCACGGCCCGGACCCATTCCCGTTCCAGCATGATCTTGATGATGTGGCTGCTCACCGCGACGCCGCGGACTTCTTCGATTTCAGCGCGGGTGATCGGCTGGCGATAGGCGATCAATGCCAGGGTTTCCATCAGGGCGCGGGAATAACGGCCCGGTTTTTCCTCCCATAAGCGGGATATCCAGGGGGCCAGATCCTGTTTGACCTGAAAACGAAAACCCGTGCTCACTTCCGTCAGCTCTATACCGCGCACGGCGCAGTCGTCCTGGATCAAGCGGATCGCCTCGCGCAATTCATCGCGGCTCGGCTGGTGCTCGTCCATGAACAGGGTCAACATGCGATCGATGCTCATCGGCTTGCCGCTGGCCAGGATCGCCGCTTCGATAATGTTCTTCAATTGTGCCAATTCCACTGCCATATCACTTCGCCTTTACATGTATGGGTCCGAACGGTTCACTCTGGATCATTTCGATCAAGGATTCTTTCAGCAGCTCGAGGATGGCCAGAAAGGCCACCACGATGCCCAGCCGCCCTTCCTGATGGTCGAACAGGGTGGTGAATTCGATAAACCTGTCCGCCTGCACCCGCTCCAGCACGATGCTCATGCGCTCACGCACCGACAGGGGCTCGCGCTGGATATGATGATGGGCGAACATCTCGGCGCGCTGCATCACATCCTTGAGGGCCAGCAGCATTTCCCTGATCGACACCGCGGGCAAGGTCGGCTTGGGGTGATGATCGCCGGCATAGGCGGCAACCTCGAAGACGTCACGCCCGAGCTGGGGCATGGCGTCGATGTCCTCCGCCGCCTGCTTGTAGCGCTCGTATTCCTGCAGGCGCCGGATCAGCTCGGCGCGCGGATCGACCTCTTCGCCCTGTTCGTCGATCTGCGGGCGCGGCAACAACAGGCGTGATTTAATCTCCGCCAGCATCGCCGCCATGACCAGATATTCCGCCGCCAGCTCCAGATGGAGTTCTTTCATCATGTCCACATAGACCATGTACTGGCGGGTGATCTCGGCAATGGGGATATCGACGATATCCAGATTCTGGCGCTTGATCAGATAGAGCAGCAAATCCAGCGGCCCCTCAAAGGCCTCGAGGAACACCTGCAGGGCATCCGGCGGGATATACAGATCCTTGGGCAGGCTGGTGAGCGCCGCGCCATGCACCATGGCGAAGGGCATTTCCTCCTGCCGGGGCGGGGCGATAGCGGGTTCGACGTTTGTCATCATGGTGTCCTATTGTCGTCTTTCTTTGCCGGTTCTGCCAATACTGGCAAGACGCTAGCGGTACAACAGCCCCATCGCCTCACGCACCTCATCGAGGGTTTCACTGGCCACGTCGCGCGCCTTTTCACATCCATCATCAATGACTTTGCGCAGCATGTTCATATCCTGCCTGATCTCCGCCGCCCGCTGGCGGATCGGCGTCAGCTCGGCCTGCACGGCATCGATTACCGGCTGCTTGCACTCCAGGCAACCAATGCCGGCGCTGCGGCAGCCCTGCTGCACCCAGTGCTTGGTGTCATCATCGGAATACACTTCATGGAGTAACCAGACCGGGCATTTGGCCGGATCGCCCGGATCACTGCGGCGCACCCGCGCCGGATCGGTCGGCATGGTGCGCAGTTTGTTTTGCACCTCATCGGGCGCCTCGCGCAGGGAGATGGTATTGCCATAGGACTTGGACATCTTCTGTCCATCCAGCCCGGGCATTTTGGAAGCCTTGGTCAATAAGGGCTGAGGCTCGGGGAGAATGATCTTGCTGATACCCTCCAGATAGCCGAACAGGCGCTCGCGGTCGCCCAGGGTGATATTCTGCTGGTCCTCCAGCAGGGCGCGCGCCTTTTCCAGGGCTTCATGATCACCCTGCTCCTGATAACTGCGCCGCAGCTCGTGATAGAGCCTGGCGGCCTTTTTACCCATCTTGCGCGCGGCGCTTTCCGCCTTTTCCTCGAAACCGGGTTCCTGGCCATAGAGATGATTGAAGCGGCGCGCCACTTCGCGGGTCAGCTCCACATGACTGACCTGATCCTCGCCCACCGGAACCATGCCGGCCTTGTAAATCAGGATATCGGCGCTCTGCAACAGGGGGTAGCCGAGAAAGCCATAAGTGGCCAGATCCCGGTTCCTGAGCTTTTCCTGCTGATCCTTGTAGGTGGGCACCCGTTCCAGCCAGCTGATCGGCGTCATCATGGACAGCAGCAGATGCAATTCGGCATGTTCGGTTACGCGCGACTGCAGGAACAAGACCGCGCGATTCGGATCGATGCCCACCGCCAGCCAGTCGGCAACCATCTCCATGGCGCTGGCGGCGATCACGCCCGGATTTTCATATTCGGTGGTCAGGGCATGCCAGTCGGCGACAAAGAAGAAGCAATCGTATTCATGCTGGAGATTTATCCAGTTCTTGAGTACGCCGTGATAATGGCCCAGGTGCAATTGTCCGGTGGCGCGCATGCCCGACAGGACGCGCTGGTTGTGCATGCTCAGGGTATTCAACCGCAGCTCCTATATCAGCGAAAACAGATTCAGAATAATCGATTCCAGCCACTCGATGGGCGGACCGATGATCTTGCCCAATACCTGGGTGTACAGCAAGATGACAATAACAATAAAACCAAAGGGCTCCACCCGGCTCAACTTCCAGGCCAGCGGGCCGGGCAGCAGGGCAACGGCGACACGGCCGCCGTCCAGGGGCGGGAGCGGCAGCATGTTCAGCACCATGAGCAACAGGTTGATGGTGATGCCCACCTGCCCCATCAGATACAAGGGCTCCGCGATCCAGGCCAGATCGGGCCCCATTGTAACACCGAGGCGGGCGACCAAGGCCCACAGCAGCGCCATGAGCAGATTGCTGAGGGGCCCGGCCAGGGCCACCCAAGCCATGTCCTGTTTGGGACGGCGGAGATTCCGTTCGGTCACCGGGATCGGCTTGGCCCAGCCGAAGACGAATCCGGTATTCATCAATATGAGCAGTGCCGGCACCAGGACCGTCCCCAGCGGATCGATGTGCTTGAGGGGATTGAGAGTCAGACGACCCAGCATCCGGGCGGTGGGGTCGCCCAGGCGGTTGGCCATCCAGCCGTGCGCGACCTCGTGCACCGTGATGGCGAACAACAGCGGCAGGATGCTGACGGTGATCAACTGAACGCTATTCATGCGTCAGGCCCGGGTTTTGGACGGAATGAAACCTGCCGTCCCGAAGAGATCGCTGGCCCCCAGCCCCTGGCGTACCACCTCGGGTATGGCGGCGGTCAAATCCACCACCGTGGTCGGCTCAACACCGCAAAAGCCGCCGTCGATGACCAGGTCCAGTTGATGTTCGAGCACTTCACGGATTTCGTAGGGGTCGGTCATGGGCAGGGTCTCGCCCGGCAGGATCAGGGTGGAGCTCATCAAGGGACCCTGCAGCTCGGCCAGCAAGGCCTGGGCAATGGCGTTGGCCGGGATGCGCAGGCCAATGGTCTTGCGCTTGGGGTTCTGCAGGCGGCGCGGCACTTCCCGGCTGGCCTCCAGGATAAAGGTGTAGGGGCCGGGGGTCAGCGCCTTGATTAAACGGAAATTGGAATTATCAACCGAGGCATAGAGTGATATCTCGGACAAATCGCGGCACACCAGGGTGAAATTGTGCGTGGCATCGACCCGGCGTATCGAGCGGATGCGTTCCATGGCCGTCTTGTCGCCGATATGGCAGCCCAGGGCATAGCCCGAGTCGGTCGGATAGGCGATTACGCCGCCCGCGTTGAGGATTTCCACGGCATGTCTCACCAGGCGCAGCTGGGGATTCTCGGGGTGAATGACGAAAAACTGGCTCATGAAGAAATTATTGACCCGCCGCCCGGGGCAGTTCCCAGTCGTGCCAGATCGGCACACAGGCTTTGGGTAAGGGCGGCAGCCTGCCCAGGTCGATCCAGGGATTTTCCGGCCCATGGTAATCGGAGCCCGCCGAGCTGAGCAGTCGGGACTTCTCCGCCTGCGCGGCGAGCACGGGATACTCATGGCTGGCATGACTGCCGGAGATCACTTCCATGGCCTCACCGCCGCATTCCTTGAACTCCCCCAGCAGCATCCGCAGCTTGGTGGCGGTCATGTCATAACGGGCCGGGTGGGCGACGATCGCCTGGCCGCCGGCGCCGGATATCCATCCCACCGCCTCTTCCAGGGACGCCCACTGACCCGCTACATAACCCGGTTTGCCGCGTTTCAAAAAGCGCACGAAGGCGTCCTGCATATCCCTGGCCTGGCCCTGCTCCACCAGAAAGCGGGCGAAATGGGTGCGGCTGACCAATCCGCCCCGGGCATGGTGGCAGGCCCCTGCCCAGGCCCCGGCAATGCCGGCCTTGTGTTCCAGACGCCGGCCGATTTCCCCGGCCCGCCAGCCCCGGAACTCGCACAGCCTGGTCAGCCCCTCCAGCAGGGGCGGGTGGGCGATGTCCACATTGACCCCCACGATATGGACCGTCATCCCGCCCCAGGTCACCGAGATCTCGACGCCGGGCACCAGCGCCAGACCACAGCGCCGGGCGGCCAGCCGGGCCTCGGGGATTCCGGCCAGGGTGTCGTGATCGGTCAGGGCCAGGACATCGATGCCCTGCGCCCTGGCGCGTTCGACCAATCCCCCGGGAGTCAGGGTGCCGTCAGAGGCGGTGGAATGGGTGTGTAAATCATAACGCAGAC
>MGXL01000040.1:6762-8325 GCA_001801365.1 Gammaproteobacteria bacterium RBG_16_57_12
CGCTGTCCGGTGTATATCGAAAATGCCACGTGTCAGGCCAAAAAAATATGCTAAAATCTTCAGCCTGACGAAACACGGCCGGGAGAATTGGCCACCGTTAACGACGGAATAATTTTTTCTGATCAACTCCTTATGAAAATACTCTTTGATTTTTTCCCCATCTTATTATTCTTCGTTGCCTACAAGGTCTATGACTTCAAGGTGGCCACGGTCGTGGCCATGGTCGCCGCCCTCGTCCAGGTCGGCGCCTACTGGCTCAAATATCGCCGTGTGGAAAATATCTATCTGATCAGCCTGGTGCTGATCGTGGTGCTGGGCGGGGCCACCCTGCTGCTGGACAATGAACTCATCTTCAAGTGGAAGCCCACGGTGGTGAACTGGCTGTTTGCCGTTGCCTTTCTGGGCAGCCAGTTCATCGGCAAGAAGACCGTGGTGGAACGTCTGATGGGGGCGAATATCCAGCTGGACCCTTTTGTCTGGACACGCCTGAATCTGAGCTGGGTGGCGTTTTTCACCGCCATCGGCATCGCCAATCTGTACGTGGCCTACCATTTCGAAACCGACATCTGGGTCGACTTCAAATTATTCGGCATGCTGGGCCTGACGGTGCTGTTCGTCATCGCCCAGGGTTTTTATCTGTCCCGCCACATCAAGCCCGAGCCCGTGGAAATCGGCAAGGATGAGCGCTGATGTGGTACGCCATTCTCTGCAGCGATGCGGCCAACAGCCTGGAGAAGCGCCAGTCGGCACGGCCCCGGCATCTCGAACGCCTGCGCCGGCTGCAATCCGAGGGGCGTCTGTTGTTGGCCGGACCTCATCCTGCTATCGATGCCGAGGATCCCGGCCCGAACGGTTACACGGGCAGCCTGATTGTCGCCGAGTTCCCGTCACTGGAAGCGGCCAGCGCCTGGGCCAATGCCGATCCGTACCGGGAGGCGGGTGTCTATCGCGAAATTTCCGTAAAACCCTTCAGAAAGGTGCTGCCATGATGTCCGCATCAGAGCGTGTGGCGAAGATCCGCGAGCGCCTGACCGCGGCATTTGCGCCCGCGCAATTGCTGATCACCGATGACAGCCATCACCATGCGGGACATGCCAGCGCCAAGGGCGGCGGACATTATACAGTCACCGTCGTATCCTCCATGTTCGCCGGCAAACGGCCGCTGGAGCGGCACCGCATGGTCTACGCCGCCCTGCAAAATGAATTGCGCGGTGAAATTCACGCCCTCACCATCCGGGCAACCACCCCGGATGAAGTGGCAACATCCTCACTAACTTCCATTACCTCATAGGACACTATATGAATCTGCTGGATAATAAACTGGGATTGGTTATCATCGCTGCGCTCTATTGGTGCGGCAGTCAGCACGCCGTGGCGGCGGAATCGGCCGCTCCCCTGGCGCTGGTTAACGGCAAGGCCATTACCCAGCTCGATTATGATTTGTATCTTTCATTACGTACCGGCGGAGATGCTCAGCCCGAAACCCTGCCGCGCGAGATGGTGATCCAGGAACTGATCAATCGCGAACTGATCGCCGCCAGCGCTGCCACCAAGGGCCTGGAC
>MGXL01000041.1 GCA_001801365.1 Gammaproteobacteria bacterium RBG_16_57_12
CTTCCACCAGCGATTCAAATTTGGCGCGGGTCAGCTTGATGTTCAGGTGTTTGGGACCCTTGGCGTCGGCGGTGATATAGGGCAGGTTGATATCGGTCTGCTGGCTGGAAGACAGCTCGATCTTGGCCTTTTCCGCCGCTTCCTTGAGGCGCTGCAGGGCCAGCGGATCGTTGTGCAGATCGATGCCGTTATCCTTCCTGTACTCGTCGGCCAGGTAGTCGATCAGGCGCAGGTCGAAATCCTCGCCGCCGAGGAAGGTGTCGCCATTGGTGGACAGCACCTCGATCTGATGTTCCCCCTCGATCTCGGCGATTTCGATAATGGAAATATCAAAGGTGCCGCCACCCAGGTCATAGACGGCGATCTTGCGATCCCCGCCCTTCTTGTCCATGCCGTAGGCCAGCGCGGCCGCGGTCGGCTCGTTGATGATGCGCTTGACCTCCAGCCCCGCGATCCGGCCGGCATCCTTGGTGGCCTGGCGCTGCGAGTCATTGAAATAGGCCGGCACGGTGATCACCGCCTCGGTGACCGGCTCGCCCAGGTAGTCCTCGGCGGTCTTTTTCATTTTCATCAGCACGCGGGCCGAGATCTCGGGCGGCGCCATTTTCTTGCCATTGGCCTCCACCCAGGCATCGCCATTGTCGGCTGCCATGATCTTGTAGGGCACCATCTTGATGTCTTTTTGCACCTCGGCGTCCTTGAAGCGGCGACCGATCAGGCGCTTGATGGCGAACAGCGTATTCTTCGGATTGGTGACCGCCTGGCGCTTGGCAGACTGGCCAACCAGTATCTCGCCGTCATCGCTATAGGCCACGATCGATGGCGTGGTGCGCGCACCTTCGCTGTTTTCAATGACCTTGGGTTTGCCGCCTTCCATTATTGCCACGCAGGAGTTGGTGGTGCCCAGGTCGATGCCAATTATTTTGCCCATGTTGTGTCTCCGTTATCTGTAGCCTGTATGAGCGGCGCCGCACTGGCGACGTCGTTATCTATGTGTGTTGTTCATGATGGGGGCGGGGCGGGGAAATTCAAGCGCGCTCCTCGATTTTTACGCCCGGTCCGGCGGCCTCGGCGGGGCGGGGCGCGGCAGCAGCCCTGGACACCACCACCATGGCCGGCCTGACCAGTCGCCCGTTGAGCAGGTAACCCTTCTGATAGACCATCAGGACGGTATTGGGAGCCTTGTCGGCGCTCTCCAGCAGGGACATGGCCTGGTGATATTCGGGATTGAAGGCTTCACCCACGGGATTGATCTCCTGCACCCCGAATTTTTCCAAGACCCCGCTGAACAGCTTCAGGGTCAGTTCGGTGCCTTCGCGCAGCTTGAGGACCGCCTCCTCGTTACCGGCGGCGGCCAGGCCCATTTCCAGACTGTCCTTGACAGGTATCAGCTCATGGATGAATTTTTCCAGGGCATACTTGTGCGCGCTTTCCAGATCACGCTGGGCGCGACGGCGGATATTTTCCAGCTCGGCCTGGATACGCAAACACAGCTCCCGCTGAGCATCCGCCTCGGCCCTGGCGTCATCACGCTGCTGTTGCATCTGTGCCAATGCCACGTCCGCTGTGACGACTGCCCCGGGTGCCGCTTCCGGCCCGGCTGTTACCAGCTCGGTGGGTAAAACCTCGTGGTGCTGCATGGCTGGGGAGGTTTGTTCTTCATTCGACATGCCGATCTCCAAATCTGTATCCATTAAATAGCGGCTGGACGCCTGCACGCCACCGAAACCATGGCTGATAATGGGGCCTATTCCGGAGAATTCAATGCCGCGCCCACCAACCTGGCGGTGACGTCCACGATAGGGATCATCCGTTCATAGTCCATGCGGGTCGGGCCGATCACCCCCAGGACACCAACCACCTCGCCGGCCAGGCGGTAAGGAGCGGTAATCACGCTGCAATCATCGAACACTTCATAACCGGACTCCTCACCGATGAAAATCTGCATCCCCTCGGCAATGATCGACTGATCCAGCAGATATAAAATCGACTGCTGCTGATTGAAGGCCTCGAACAGCTGCCGCAGTTTATCCACGTCGCCCATCTCGGCATAGTTCATCAGGTTGGTCTGCCCGGCCACCACACAGCCGCCCGGCTGTTTAGCCTCGCTGATGGCCTTGTCGGCCATTTCGATGGCGGTCAGCATGATCTGGCTCATGCTGTCGCGCGCCATGGACATTTCCCTGACGATGCCTTCGCGCACCGCCTCCAGGCTCTTGCCGGTGAAATGCTGATTGATGTAATTGGCGGCCTGTTGCAGTTCCGCGGCGCTGTAGTTGCGGTCGGTATGAATGATGCGGTTCTGCACTTCACGCGAATTGATCACCAGGATGACCAGCACCTTCTTTTCCGCAAGCGGCAGAAAATCGATCTGCCGCAGCGATAATTGCAGCCGCTTGGGCAGCATCACCACCCCGGCCATGCGGGTGATGCCGGAGAGGATGGTCGAGGCGCTCTGGAGCAGCTCATCGGGGGTGACATCGGCAGGAATCTGTTCCTGGAGTTGCCGCAGTTCACTGTGGGCCAGCGGCTTGACCGTCAGCAGGGTATCGACGAACACCCGGTAGCCCGAGGCCGTGGGGATGCGGCCGGCCGAGGTGTGTGGCGACTTGATCAGCCCCAGATCTTCCAGTTCGGCCATGATGTTGCGCACCGTCGCCGGACTCAACTGCAGACGGGAATCATCCGCCAGGGTCCGCGAACCGACCGGCTGACCCTCCCGTACATAACGCTCGATCAAGGCCTTCAACAATACCTGGGATCGCTGGCCGAAAGTGGCATGACTAGACATTCTGTTTTAAACCTGTGACAGCTTGAGGATGCGTGTTAACCATGCGAAAGTATCGGTATTGCCAGAATGCCTGTCAATTGACTTGAACAGTGACTGTACCGGGCACATCATGCTATCTTGCCATGTCTGCTGAGGAGCGAAGCATTTCCATGAGTGAATTCAACACCATAGCCCTGATTGGAAAATATGGCGATCCCGGCGTGCTGGATACCCTTATGCAACTGCATGACTATTTTAAAAGTCACAACAGGCAGGTGGTGCTGGATCTGAGCACGGCCGAAAATCTGAGGATCCGCGATATCGAAAGCCTCGATCGCGATCAGATCGGCGAGCGCTGCGACCTGGCCATCGTTGTCGGCGGTGACGGCACCCTGCTGAATGCGGCCCGCTCCCTGGCCGATTATGGTGTGCCGCTGCTGGGCATCAACCTGGGCCGTCTGGGTTTTCTGGTCGACATCTCGTCCACGCATATCGAGGAAACCCTGGATGAAATCCTCAAGGGTAACTATCTGGAAGACGAACGCTGCCTGATCACCGCCACCCTGGAACGTGAGGGAGAACATGTCTATCGCTGTGATGCCTTCAATGATATCGCCGTCCACAAATCCAACACCGCCCGCATGATCGAGCTGGAGACGTATATCAACGGCAAACAGCTGTATACCCTACGTGCCGATGGCGTGGTGATCTCCACCCCCACCGGCTCCACGGCCTACGCCATGTCGGCCGGTGGCCCCATTCTCTACCCCGGCATCGATGCCGTGCTGATCGTGCCGATCTGCCCGCACACCATGAGCAGCCGGCCCATCGTGGTACCGGGAAATTGCGAGATAGAAGTGCGTATCGGGGCAACGAATCACGGGGAAATCCAGGTTACCTGTGATGGCCAGCTCAACGTGGCCATGACCAACGGCGACCGCCTGCACGTGAAAAGAAAAGAGAAAAAGATCCGTTTACTGCACCCCAGCAACTACGACTACTTTGATATTCTGCGCGAAAAACTGCATTGGGTAGGCCGGCTATCCTAGGGCCTGTTAACACTAACCATGTTGACCCATATCTCCATTGCCAACTATGCCATTGTCGATCACCTCGATCTGGAGTTGACCGCGGGCATGACTGTCATCACCGGCGAGACCGGCGCCGGCAAATCCATCCTGCTGGATGCCCTGGGGCTGGTGCTGGGCGACCGGGCCGATGGCAGTGTCATACGTCACGGCTGCGACAAGGCCGATATCAGCGTGGGCTTTCAGATCGACGGAATCCCCGAGGCCAAGGCCTGGCTGGAGGAACGCGACGCCGCCATGGACGGTGAATGCCTCCTGCGCCGCACCCTCAGCATGGACGGGCGCTCCCGCAGTTATATCAATGGCCAGCCCTTTCCGCTCCAGGCCCTGCGCGAACTTGGCGAATGGCTGGTCGACATCCATGGCCAGCATTCCCATCAGTCGCTGCTGCGGCGTGACACCCAGCGCGACAGCCTGGATGCCTTTGCCGGCAACAGCGAATTGCTCAGTGAATTGAAACGCGCCTATCAGGCCTGGAGCGCCAGGCAACGGGAACTGGAAATCCTGCAGGCCAAACAGGCAGATCGCGAGTCTCGCCTGGAACTGCTGCGCTATCAGGTCAATGAACTGCAGGCGCTCGATCTCAAGACCGGTGAGCTGGCCGATATCGAACAGGAACACCAGCGCCTCGCCCATGCAAACAAACTGCTTGAAGGCACTGAACAGGCCCTGTTTGCACTGTACGAGAATGATGAAGGCGCCGTACTCGGCCAGTTGCAGAAAATCATCCGCGAACTGGATTCACTACAGGCCGTGGATGCACGCCTGGCGCCGATCGGCGAGTTTCTCGGCAATGCCGCCATCCAGCTCGAAGAAGCCGTGGATGAACTGCGGCGCTACCAGCAGAGTGTAGAAGTCAATCCCGGACAGCTGGCGTATCTGGAACAGCGTCTGGCGGATATTCATGATCTGGCGCGCAAGCATCACTGCCCGCCCGGGAAGATGCCGGAACTGCTGCACAGACTCGGCGATGAACTGGCTGTCCTGGAGCAGGCGGAAGTCCGGCTGGAAAGCCTGCATGAGGAAATTGCCGCAGCGGCGGAACACTATCGCGCACTGGCGGCCAGACTGAGCAAGGCCCGGCAGCAGGCCGCGAAAAAACTCGCCAGACAGGTAACCGACAATATGCAACAGCTGGGCATGCAGCGCGGCCGGTTCGATATCGCCCTGCATGTCGCGGATGGCGGCAGCTTTAGTCAATACGGCCTGGAGAGCGTCGAGTTCATGGTCAGCGCCAACCCCGGCCAACCTCTGCAACCCCTGGGCAAGGTGGCCTCCGGCGGGGAACTCTCCCGCATCAGCCTGGCCATCCAGGTCATCACCGCCGCGACCCATGGCATACCCACCCTGGTGTTCGATGAGGTGGATGTGGGCATCGGCGGCGGCACGGCGGAGATCGTCGGACACCTGCTGCGCAAACTCAGCGCCCGGCGTCAGGTGCTGTGTGTCACACATCAGCCGCAAGTGGCCGCCCTGGGTCATCATCATCTGCATGTCAGCAAACAGGTACGGGCAGAGCATGTCGATGCGCAGATCATTACGTTGTCAACAGAGCAGCGTATCGAGGAACTGGCACGCATGCTGGGCGGTATCGATATCACCCGACACACCCGGCTGCATGCC
>MGXL01000042.1:0-8246 GCA_001801365.1 Gammaproteobacteria bacterium RBG_16_57_12
CCGCTGCGCATCATGCGTTTCTCCGGTGAGGCGCTGACCGCAGGCGTTGAAGAACATCTGATCGAGGGTGTTCCAGTCAGGGTGTACAGTTCTGAAAAAACCATGGCGGATTGCTTCAAGTACCGCAACAAAATCGGGATTGATGTTGCGCTGGAGGCGCTGCGGGATTGCCGCGAGCAGAAGAAATGCCGCAATAACGAACTATGGCATTACGCAAAAATCTGTCGCGTAGCGAACGTCATGCGGCCTTATCTGGAAGCAACCGCGTGACCAACGACCGGCCCGTCAATCTCCCGGCATCCATTCGTCAGCGGCTGCTGAATCTCAGCGTCAAGCGTAATGAAGATCCAAATCTTACCCTCACGCGCTATGCCTTGGAGCGCCTGTTGTATCGGCTTGCGCATTCCGAGTACGCTGGACAATTCATACTCAAGGGCGCCATGCTGTTCGCGGTATGGGTGGAGTCGGTGCATCGACCGACGCGTGATCTGGACCTGCTTGGCTTTGGTGACGCGTCCAATGAAAGGCTGACGGTGATTTTCCAGCAGTTTTGCAGCGTGGAAGTCGAGCCTGACGGATTGGCGTTCGATGCCCAAAGCGTGCGTGTCACCGAGATTCGGGAAGGTCAAGGATATCCCGGTCAACGGGTGAAACTGAGCGGGATGCTCGGCACAGCCAGGATCCCCGTGCAGATCGATGTGGGATTTGGCGATGCGGTCACGCCCCAAGCAATAGAGATCGATTATCCAACGTTGCTCGACCTGCCGGCACCCCATATCCGTGCCTATCCACCTGAAACGGTTGTTGCCGAGAAGCTGCAGGCCATGGTGGTGCTGGGCATGCAGAACAGTCGCATGAGGGATTTCTATGATCTCTGGATCATTGCCAGGCAGTTTTCCTTTGATGGTGCTTCGCTGGCAGCGGCTGTACAGGCGACCTTCAAACGTCGCCAGACAGACATTCCCAACACCATACCGATGGCATTGAGTGAGGAGTTCGCCACTGACGAGCACAAAATCAGGCAATGGAATGCCTTCCTGGCACGCAGCCAATTGGAAGGATCAGATATTGAACTCTCGCCGGTGGTTGACGAATTGCGGGTTTTCCTCATGCCTGTGGTCAACTCCCTTGTAACTGCCGAAGATTTCAATCTCTCGTGGGAAAGGGGTGGGCCATGGGCAGCTAAGAAGTAATTTTTAGTTGGCAGGGTGGACACGTTTTTGTACCCACGCGGAATGGATGCCGCATTGGGAAATGACCGAACTCTTCGCGCCTCCTGCGCTAACATAACACCAACCGCTGACGGAACACCGATGCCATGTCTCGATATCGCCGCGCCCATACCGCCGGGGCTTGTTACTTCTTCACGGTGGTCACCTATCGACGCCAACCCATTCTATGCGACGATGCGTATTCCATGCCAATCCTGCCACCCCTCATCAGGGTTCGGCGCTGTGCGACGCGGATAACGGCGATGTGGTTGGGGTGATGGCGGGTGAATGAATCGACGGCCGTTCCGCGTGGGCACTTTGCAAAATGGGTGGTGTCCATAGATACCCTTACTTACCGAATTATAAAGGTTGACAAACAATATCATAAGGTTGACAATGTGCGTGACGAAGGTTGACAATTATGACGGGTTGATAATATGGCTAAAATACGAAAACGAGGCGAGCAAATCCGTCAGTTTATTCTTGATAATGTAGAGCATCACCCAAAGGATGTATCTAACCTTACCGCAAAGACATTTGAAATATCTCGCCAAGCGGTAAATAAACACATCCAGCGCCTCGCCGAACAAAAATCCTTGCTAGTTCGTGGAACAACACGGAACAAGCACTATATTTTGCATCCGTTAGATCAATGGGAACAAATATATGCGCTTGATGGCACCCTCGAAGAACACATGGTCTGGCGGAATGAAATACATTCCAGGCTAGATCAACTCCCAGAGAATGTAGTTGACATTTGGCATTACGGATTTACCGAAATGTTAAACAACGCAATAGACCACTCATCGGGAACGAATGTAAGTGTGCACCTAAAGAAAACTGCCACAACCACAGAAATTATTATCTATGACAACGGAGAAGGGATCTTCAGAAAAATACAGCGCGAAATGCAATTGACAGACGAAAGGCACGCTGTTCTAGAATTATCAAAAGGCAAATTAACTACTGACCCCAACAATCATACGGGTGAAGGCATTTTCTTTTCTTCACGTATGTTTGATGATTACACGATTGTCTCAGGAAACGTGTATTTTTCGCACAGTCACTATGAAGTTGAAGATTGGATATTAGAGAATCAAAAGGCTCATTCAGGAACAGGTGTTTTTATGAAGCTCAAAAATAATACTTCCAGAACGGCTAAAAAGGTTTTTGATAGTTTTACATCTGATGATGAATACGGCTTTACAAAAACAGTTGTTCCTGTTCGTTTGGCTCAGTATGGTGATGAAAAGTTAGTTTCGCGTTCTCAGGCAAAAAGACTATTGGCTCGCGTTGATCGTTTTAAAGTAGTTATATTTGACTTTGATGGTGTTGAGACTATAGGACAAGCATTTGCCGATGAGGTGTTCCGCGTTTTTAAGAATTACCATCCAGAAATTGAATTGCTTTACATCAACGCTACCAAAGAAGTTACACAAATGATTACCCGGGCCAAATCCAGGATTGAACCGTAACGGGCCGCGAGTTGAGCGGCACCCGCTCGAACGTGAGCACGGTGCAATAAGCAAAGCGCATTGCACGGGATGTTTTTGCATTCGGCGCAATCTGCGACCCGCGTGATCCGGCCTAGCCCTTATCCGGATTGATCAAAGAGTGCAGCTCACGTTCCAGCATTTCCTCGCTGCCCAGATTGAGGTCGATGAGGCGGCGCAGGTGGCTGATGCTGTCGAGGCCGATGTTGATGCAGTTGAAGCCGACCTTTTCCTTGTCGATGTGGGCGACGGCGGCTTCCATGCTGATGACGACATCGCTGTTGTCGAGGATCACTTCCAGTAAAAAGTGTTCGCCCAGTTCCACTTTCCAGTCCTGCGGGCAGGTGATCAGGGCGCCCTTGAGGGAGATGTCGAGCAGTTTGCTGTACCAGCTGCCATTGGGGCTGACCACGTGGGCGGTGGCGTTGAAGGGGATGCGGGTGAAGCGTCTTTTATCCACGGATAGGTACTCCCGATTATGGTTTATGTTTTACTTTATCCAGCCTGCGTTAACAACAACTTTTCCAGGAGGCGTTCGTAGATCTGCGACAGGATATCCAGCTCGGCGACGCCGACACATTCATCTATTTGATGAATAGTAGCATTAACAGGCCCCAGTTCAAGCACTTGTGCGCCGGTGGGGGCGATAAACCGTCCGTCGGAGGTGCCGCCGGAGGTGGAGAGTTCCGCGGTGGTGCCGGTCACCTCCAGGATCGCGGCCGAGGCGGCGCTCACCAGCAGGCCCCTGGGTGTCAGGAAGGGATGGCCGGACAGGGTCCAGTCGAGCGTGTAGCGCAGGCCGTGCTGATCCAGCAGTGACTGTACCCAGCCTTGCAGGTCCTCGGGGGTCTGTTCAGTGGAGAAGCGGAAATTGAATTCCACCTGTAACTCGCCGGGGATGACGTTGCCAACGCCGGTGCCGGCATGGATATTGGAAATCTGGAAGGTGGTGGGCGGGAAGTAATCGTTGCCGCGATCCCATTCAATGGCGCACAGGGCCTGCATGGCCGGGGCGAAGGCGTGCACGGGATTGTTCGCCAGATGCGGATAGGCGACATGGCCCTGGCGGCCGTGGATCACCAGACTGCCGCTCAGCGAGCCGCGCCGGCCGTTCTTGATCACATCGCCCAGGGTCTTCGCGCTGGTCGGTTCGCCCACCAGGCACCAGTCGATGTATTCGTTGCGCGCGCACAGCTTTTCGATCACCTTGACCGTGCCGTCGACCGATGGCCCTTCCTCGTCGCTGGTCAGCAGGAATGCGATCGAGCCCGGATGATCGGGATGCGCGGCGATGAAACGCTCGCAGGCCGTGACCATGGCGGCGATGCTGCCTTTCATGTCCGCCGCGCCGCGGCCATACAGGCGGCCGTCCCGGATCGTGGCGGCGAAGGGCGGGGTGCTCCAGCGCTCGGCCGGCCCGGTAGGCACCACATCAGTGTGGCCGGCGAAGACGAACAGGGGCTGGTGCGTTCCGCGCCGTGCCCAGAGATTATCCACCTCGCCGAAGCGCAGGTGTTCGCAGGCAAAACCCAGGGTGGTGAGCCGTTGGGCCAGCAGGCGCTGGCAACCGCCATCCTCGGGGGTGACGGATGGGCGGGAAATCAAGTCGCGGGCAAGGGTGATGGTGTCGGACATGGGTGAGGGCACGTGACCAATGAGTTGCCGCCATTGTAGCCTGCGGCGATGTCCGGTGTCATGCAAAGTCCTGCGGGCAGGGCGATATGCCGTGCAGCTTCGCAATAGCAGTTACTCGCCGGCGTCCGGCATGGTCCGGCGCATGAATTCATCAAACAGAGGCACGGTGAAATCCAGGATGCCATGTGCGGGGCTGTAGATCATGCCTTTGGCAATCAATTTGGCGCGCACCGGGGCGATGGCCTGCAAGGTGGTGCCCAGCGCCTCCGCCATGTCGCCGCTGCGATAGGGGCCGGTTCCCAGACCGGCCATGGTGCGGAGAAAATGTTTTTCATTCGCGGTGAGCCGGTCGAAGCGAATCCGGAAGAAATTGGCATCGAGGCGCTGGACCACGCTGGCCGTGGCGGTTTGCACATCATTCAATGTGATGGGGGAGCGCGGCGCCTGGTTCCAGGCCTGATAGCCCCATTCCTGCAGGAAATAGGGATAGCCTTGCGTGCGCCGGACGATTTCCTCCAGGGCCGGCGCCTCGATGCCCGCGCCGGCGCGCTCGATGGGATCGTGTAACGCTTTGCGCGCATCCGCATCGGCCAGGGCGCCGATCTCGGGGAACATGAACAGCCGCTCGGCATAGGACTTCGACTCGCCGGCCAGTGTCGTCAGCACCTTCAATCCGGCGCCGAGCAAAACAATCGGCAGTTGACGCTGCTGCATCCGGTGCATCGCCATGATCAGGGCGCTGAGCTCCTCTTTCGAGAGGTATTGGATTTCATCGAGAAAGATGGCCACGGCCTTGTTCTTATCCTGGGCCGCCTCGCCCACGGCTTCGAAGAGGCTGGGCAGATCCACTTCCAGACGTCCGCTGTCGGCGGTGCCTTTCAGGGGCTCGATGTCCAGGCCGACTTCGATATCCGCTATCTTGACCTTGATCGCGGAGACAAAGCTTTGCAGCACCCCAAGGCCTTTTTTAACCCGGGTGCTCAGGCCGGCCAGCCGGTCGAGCTCAAACAGGACGCCCCGCAGACCAGGCACCAGCAAACTGGCGAGCGCCTGATTCTCATGGGCCTCCATGGTAATGGTCAGATAGTCAGCATCCTTGGCCATGCGCAGGATTTCATTGAGCAGCACGGTTTTGCCAACACCGCGGAGTCCCACCATCACGATGCTCTTTTCGGACTTGCCGGCCGCCACGCGTCCCAGCAGGATTCTGGCCTGTTCAAGGATCTCATCCCGGCCGACCAGATCCGGAGGGGGCGACCCGGCGCCGGGGGAGAAGGGGTTTTGAATCGGATTCATGGCTACCTCGCCGCCAAAAGTATACTAAAATATATCAGAGTATACCAGGAATAATGTATACCATATTATACATCAATATACTTTGTTATAGCCTAAAGCAGGCTGTTAATTGGCGTTAATGTTTCACCGGCCGCTTGGCCAGCTTGCGTTGCAATGTGCGCCGGTGCATGCCCAGGGTGCGCGCGGCGGCGGAGATATTACCCTCGCACTCCATCAGCACTTTCTGGATGTGTTCCCATTCCAGGCGATTCACAGACAGGGTCCGGTCGGCAACGGGGATGGCCGTGTCACCTTCGTCGCGATGAAAGGCCGCGAGTATGTCATCGGTGTCGGCCGGCTTGGCCAGGTAATGGATGGCGCCCAGTTTGATGGCTTCGACAGCGGTGGCGATACTGGCATAACCGGTCAGCACGACGATGCGGGTATGGTTGTCCAGCCTTTTCAGGCGTTCGACCAGCACCAGGCCGGAAGGTCCCGGCATGTTCAGGTCGATCACGGCGTATTCGGGCGCAACCGCTTCCGCCAGCCGGATGCCAGCTTCAACATCATGCGCCGTGTGTACGGTAAAGCCGCGTTTGATCAGGGCCTGTGACAGCACCTGGCAGAACTGTTCGTCATCATCGACCAGCAGCAGGTTCGGCGCGAGGTTATCCGGTTGATCCGATGTAATGCTCATGCGCTGGTCAGCAGTTTATCCAGCGGCAGGGTCAGCCGGGTGCAGGTGCCGCCCCCTTCACGCTGGTGCAGCGCCACGCTGCCACCGAAACGTTCCAGTGTGGCATAAGACAGGAACAGCCCCAGTCCCAGGCCGTGCGCCTTGGTGGAGACAATGCTCGCGCCCAGTTTGCCCGAAATCATCGGGGCGACGCCTTTGCCGCGATCGCTGATTTCCAGATTCAACAGGCGTGGCTGCCAGGTTCCGGCAATTTCCACGGGCTGGTCCGAGGCATCGGCGGCATTATTGAGGATGTTGATAATGGCCTGGGTCAATGTTCTTTCCGCGACGATCATGGGCGCCGGGGTGCTGCCCTGCCAGTGGGTCAGGGGCGGTGCTACCGGCCGCAGCCTGCGCCATTCCTCGATAATGCTGACCAGGTATTTGTCCAGCGCCAGACCCTGACCCGACTCGGCGCGAATCTGGCCGGCGGATGCCGCGAGATTCGCCAGGGTGTTTTTGCAGCGGTCGATCTGCGTGCGGATAATGGCCAGCTTTTCAGCATGGCCGGGGGTGGCAGCCAGCTCCTGCTCCAGCTCCTTCGCCACAATGGCCATGGTGCTCAGGGGTGTGCCCAGTTCATGCGCGGCGCCCGCCGCCAGTGTGCCCAGGGCGACCAGGTGTTCATCCTTGAGGGATTTTTCCTGGGCCTCGGCGAGTTTCTTGTCCCGCAGGCGCAGGGTTTCCCCCATCTTGACCACAAACACTGCAATCAGGCTGGCGCTCATGACGAAACCTGACCACATGCCCATGACATGCGGGCCATGCGTGCCATGTTCAATGTCTTTGGTATAGGGTAAAGGAATATAAAAAAACAGCAGCAGGGTGTAGCAGGTGATGGTGATGGCGGCGATCAGCACGGTGTATCGCCCGGACAGCACCGCCGCCGCGACGGTGAGCGGCAGGATGAACAGCATGGTGAACGGGTTGGTGGAGCCGCCGGTGAAATACAGTAAAACCGTGAGGCAGATGACATCGATGAGCAGTTGAGCCAGAAAGAGCCTGTCACTCACCTGTATGCCGGCAAGCCACTTCAGGCTGGCCAGGGTCAGGCCCACCCACAGGAATAAGGTCGTCATCACCGGCGCCACCGGCACCTGAAGATCGATGCCAAACATCGCAACCAGCAGGGCGGTTGACCAGCCGGCAATGGCAATGCCCCGCAGCAACAGCAGGCGGTTGAAATTGATCCGGGCGGAGTTTTCCGAGGATAAATCCTGAGTCAGGGCCATGGCGTGATTGTATCCGACTCCCGCCGGGGTGTCCCGCGGCAATTCGCCGCAGGCACCACGGCATGATTTGCAGTGAAATCAGAGATCGCGCAGCAGCTCGTTGATGCCCACCTTGCTGCGGGTCTTCTCGTCGACCTGCTTGACGATGACCGCGCAGTACAGGCTGTACTTGCCGTCGCCGGAGGGCAGATTGCCGGAAACCACCACCGATCCGGTCGGGATGCGGCCGTAGGTGATTTCGCCGGTCAGCCGGTTGTAGATGCGGGTGCTCTGGCCGATGTACACGCCCATGGAGATCACCGAGCCTTCCTCGACGATCACACCCTCGACCACTTCGGAACGCGCGCCGATGAAACAGTTGTCTTCGATGATGGTGGGCGCGGCCTGCAAGGGTTCCAGCACACCGCCGATGCCCACGCCGCCGGACAGGTGCACGTTCTTGCCGATCTGGGCGCAGGAGCCGACGGTGGCCCAGGTATCGACCATGGTGCCGCTGTCCACATAGGCGCCGATGTTGACATAGGAGGGCATCAGCACCACGCCCGGGGCGATGTAGGCGCCCTTGCGCACCGAGGCGGGCGGCACCACGCGCACGCCCTCCTCGCGGAACTGGCGGGCGTTGTAATCGGCGTATTTGGCGGGCACCTTGTCGTAATAATTGGTG
>MGXL01000043.1 GCA_001801365.1 Gammaproteobacteria bacterium RBG_16_57_12
TAGCTGGTCGATCCGTTGCCTGGCCTCTTGTTCCGGGTTTCCCATGTTCCTTGGCTGCGTTGCATTCGTTGAGGTGTTTCAAACCCTACAGATCATACCCATGGCAGAGGGGGTGGTAAAGGAAACAATGGGGAATGACGTGCAGTGCAATGGCTAAGGCGGGCTGATACTGCCCAGCAGCTCCTGCAAGTGGGGCTGCATGCGCCGGACACTGTCGCGGCCGACTTCGATGGCCTCGCCGGCCCGCTCAAATTCCAGCAGTCCGATGTTGCCCACGCGGGGCCGGATCAGGACCTCCGGCGGGTCGCCGGCCATGCGGCTGCGGGTGATGCGATCCTGCATGATGGCCAGCGAGCCTGTCAGGACATCGAACAATCCGGGGGGGTGTGATCCGGGTTCGAACAGATACGGCAGATACGCGCCGGCGCGTTGTTTCAGTTCACTGGAGATCTTGTCGAGCAGGGTGGCCTCGACGCCGTTTTTGTCCCACTGTTCCTGATACTTGACGTTCTGGCGAAAATGCCGGCCCAGCATGCCTTCGTTCACATTCACGGCGATCACGAAATTTGCGCCCATGGCCCGGCACAGGGAGATCGGCACCGGGTTGACCAGGCCGCCATCCACCAGCCACTGGCCATCGACCTGCACCGGAGTGAATATGCCGGGCAGGGCCGCCGAGGCACGGATGGCTTCGGTTACCGGCCCCTCACGCAGCCACAGCTCATGACCGGTGAGTAATTCCGTGGCGACGGCGGCAAAGGGTTTGGGAAGATTTTCGATCCGTGCTTCCGTGAGATACTCATTGACGAGTTCCATCATGCGCTTGCCTTCGATGAACCCGCCGCCCAGCAACAGCTTGATATCGAGATTGCGGAGAAAATCCATTTTATTAAGACTGCGGGCAAAGGATTCCAGCGGGTCAAGATTACCCGCCACATAGGCCGCGCCGATCATGGCGCCCATGGAGGTGCCGCAGACGATATCCGGTTCGATGCCGATGGCGGCCAGTTCTTTGAGCACACCGATATGCGCCCAGCCGCGGGCGGCGCCGCCGCCGAGGGCGATACCGAGGATGCGACGATCTTCTGATACCGATTGCCGCGGTTTGGGCATTAACGACAATCCTTACTGCCAGGGAAAAACA
Source organism: Gammaproteobacteria bacterium RBG_16_57_12 (assembly GCA_001801365.1). Lineage (GTDB taxonomy): Bacteria > Pseudomonadota > Gammaproteobacteria > RBG-16-57-12 > RBG-16-57-12 > RBG-16-57-12. The sequence goes on from MGXL01000043.1 coordinate 1,145, forward strand.
CGTTACCGGGGCCGTGGGAGGGTCTCCTCACGGCACAATACTCTGCACGCCGGTGCATCAAACAATCCCCCGTTAAGAACTCGGGGGCAAAGATTATCAAGCGGGGAGTATAACGTCTTCGGCCTGCGGACCTTTCTGGCCATCCGTTACCGTAAACTCTACGCGCTGCCCTTCATTCAGGGTGCGGAAGCCATCGCCACGGATCGACCGAAAATGCACGAAGACATCGCCGCCCTTTTCTCGTTGTATGAATCCATAACCCTTGGAGTTATTGAACCACTTGACAGTACCGACTTCACGCTCAGACATAATGTATAACCTCAATAAGGAGAGAAGCATTCCCCTCCTGTCTTGTTACATAACACTGGTACGCCCGGATCCTGGTTCATCACGCAGGGCGTGAGGAACCGCTGCGGGACGCCTCATTACTCTAGCACGCACCCTGGAGCAATCAAAGTGCTCCGCTTAATGCCGGCCCAACTGGCTATCCACCCCTGCTGTTCAACTGGGGTTTTTAGGATGATAGCTACAGGGGTTGCTGCAGTGCGGCCGGGGGAGTAACCAACAAGCCCTTGCGGTAATAGGCCAGGGCGTCGACCGCATCACCCGTCAGTTCATGCAGATTGCCCAGCTCCCTGTAGATATCCGCCCAGTCCGGCTCCAGACCCTGGGCCGCTTCCAGATAGGCGCGCGCCTTGCCCCATAAGCGGGTCCGTATGCAGATCCTGCCCAGGGTCAGCAGTAGCGCGGCGCTCATGGCATGATCCTTAAGCCAGTGTTCGGCGACGACCAGCATCTTCTGCGGCTGAGGAATTTCCACCTGGCCATACAGATACACCAGGCCGTCATCCCAGCGCCGCTCGAGGGCCTCGCGCAGCAAGGACTCCGCCTCCTCATGCCGGGCATGGGCCAGCAATTGTCCGGCATACAGGCGGATAAAGGCCGCGTCATAGAGCAAAGCCCCCGGCAGCCTGTTCCAGATATTCTGTAGCTGATCCGGACTGCCTGCGCGGATAGCCTGCAGCATCAGCGCCTGGTAGCACTGGCGGGTAAGATCATCCAGCTCGGCCTCCTCGAACACCTTGTGCCTGAGCAGGCTGGGCAGGAGATTTTCCAGTTGCGGCCAGTCATGCAGTTCCAGATACACCTGGCCGAGCAGCTTCAGCAGCTGCGGGTGCTGGGGCGCAAGCTGTTGCAGATGCAGCAGCGTGGCCAGGGCCTGTTCCAGACGCTGCGCCTCCGCCAGCAGGTTGGCCTGGGCCAGCCCGATGGCAAACTCTTCACGCGGGCTGGCCTCATAGGCCTGTTTGATATAGTTGTCACGCCGGTCTGGGGCGCCCTGCGCCTGTGCCGCGCGCGCCGCCGCCAGATAGTTTGGCAATGACGTCGGCGTGGCGCCGGCATGTTTCACCAATTGTTTTTCCGCCTTTTTCCAGCGCCCCTCCTGCAGGAGTATCAGTCCCTTGTTCAGGGCGCGGTAGGCTCTGGATGTCTGGCGGACTTGACGCCAGCGTTTGATCCTGGCCGGCAGATTCCACGCGTTGCCCACAAATCTCACCAGATAATACCCGGCCGCAAAACCGAGCAGCAGCGTCGCCGTGAACAGGGTAAACGTCATTTCCACTGTCCAGCCGCCAACATTGATCAGCACATAACCCGGCTGCTCGAGAGCCACTATCGCCAGCAGCACCGCCGCGATCAGGATCACGATGAACAGGATCAGCCATCTCATACCATTACCCCGAGTGCGCCGGTGTCACAAAGATGCCGGCCATGGACGAAGCGTCATGGCGCGAGGAAGTCTGTCGCGCCTGGCGTTGGCGAAACTCCTGCAATAGCCGCAGGGATTCGGAAATGTCCGGCAGGTTCACGCTAATCGTACTGTCGTGCAGGCGAGCCAGGGCCTCCACGATCGCCCTGGTTTCCTGGGCGTCGGGATCAAAGTAGCGCCGAGCCCAGTCTTGCGCTGCCTGCAGATTGTCGCGCCATATCGAAGTCTGCCCTTTCAATAGAGCCAGGCGTGCGCTCTCCAGCTTGTGTTGTAAATTGAGATAGAGAAACTCTTCCTGCTCCGGTGGCAGCAGGGGTGCGATTGCCTTGCCATCATGACGTATCACCACCAGCGTCTTGATTTCCTGCCACAGGGAGAGAACAAAGCGTTTCCAGAACGGCTGTGCCTGCTCAGCTTCCCCAGGCCGCTGTTCGGGCATGGCCATGCGCCGCCCCTGCATCGGCAGACCGGTTACGGTTTTGCTCAGAGCGCTGATTTGCGCCGAGAGCCCGGTGATGTCCGGTTCATCCACGCCTTCCAGCACCGCGATCTCCTGCGCCAGTTGCTGACGCACGGCTTGCAGACCCGGTTCTTTCAGTTGCTTGAGTATCTTGTCGGCCTGGCGCAAGGGATATAATGCCGTGGACTTGTCGCCATTGAGCAGGAGATGATCGTTGGCGATGCGCAGGAGATATTCCGCCTCGGTCAGGGCCCACTGACGGGAGCTGTTGCCCGCCAGGGCGCGCAGTTCCACCACGGCTTCGGACAAATCCTTTTCGACCTGCTGCATGTGCTGTAATTGCTGCAGCAGTTCCTGTTGCTGCTGTGTGAACTGCTGACGCTGCTCGCTCAGCATCTGTACATACTGATCGAGCTGTTGCTGCTGACCATCCAGTGTGGCGGTCAGTTGGCGCCAGAAATAGACCGCGCTGATGGCCACGCAGATCGCCAGCACCAAGGCCAGATTGCCGGGCCAATGTTTTTTGTGCTCGGCCTTGCCCGCCATGCTTTGGGCAGGCTGAACAGCGGGGGCGGTTTTATCAATGACGCTGTTGTCAGCGGGATGTTCATGTTCCGCCATGGACGGCTCCTTCTCTACGACGGCGCGCCCCGAGATGCCAGGCCTTTATTGCCGCCAGGATCGCCTCGTCACTCGCCTGCGCGGCAACAATCGGGGGAATACGCATGCCCAGTTCGGTCGCCAGCGCGGCGCCCGCGGCGCTGACCACCACCAGCGGGCTATTGCATAACAGCTCTTTGCCACTATGACCGATCAGTTCAAACAAATTACGGATTCCTTCATTGCTGGTCGTGACGACTATATCGACCTCGCCCTGTTGCCAGCGCTTGATGAGCGGTGCAACATCAACATCGGGTTTGATGCGGCGGTAACACTCGGCATATTCGACCTGCGCGCCGCGTCGGGTCAAGGTCAGGGCGAGATGCTCTCGGCCGCCCTCGCCACGGAAGATCACGATGCGTTTGCCGGATACCTGTTGCAGTGCCTTCATCTCCAGCAGCCCCTCGCTGTCAAAGCGCTGCGGCGGAGCAATCTGTACCGTGATGCCTCTTTGTTCCAGCGCTTGAGCGGTAGCGCGGCCCACCGCCGCCAGTTGCAGGTGGGGCGGCAGATGGCGATGCCTTGCAATAAGATCCAGTCCCTGATGCACCGCATTGGCGCTGATAAAAATGGCGATATCAAATTCATCCAGGCGGTCGATGATGGCCCGCAGTGACGCCGGGTTCTGCGGGGGAGCAATCTCCAGCATCGGAAAGGCAATGGCAATCCCGCCTGCCGCCTCGATCAACCGGCACAGCCCGGCGGCCTGATGCCGCGGACGTGTCACAACAATATGCACACCCGCCAGCTCAGGCGTTGTCATAGACTTCCCGGAGGATCTCGCGGGCGCCCCGCGCCAGCAGCCGGTCGGCCAGCTGCACGCCCAGGCGCTCTCCCTCGGCCACCGCGCCGCTGATGTCATCTTTGATAATGCGCTGACCATCGGTGCTGCCCACCAGGCCGCGCAGATGAATCCGGTCGCCCTGAATCACGGCATAGCCGCCAATCGGCACCTGGCAGCCGCCTTCCAGCCGCTGATTCATGGCCCGCTCGGCCATGACACGCCGCCAGGTCTCCTCATGTTTCAATGGCGCAATCAGGGTATTAATGCGTGCATCATCAGTGCGGCACTCGATACCCACCGCCCCCTGACCAATGGCCGGCAGGGAGATATCGGTTTCGATATAACCGGTGATACGCTTGCCGAAGCCCAGGCGAATCAGACCCGCCGCCGCCAGGATGACGGCGTCATAGTCACCCTCGTCGAGCTTCTTCAACCGGGTATTCACGTTACCGCGCAAATCCCGGATCTGTAAGTCGGGGCGGTAGGCGCGGATCTGGCACTGGCGGCGCAGGCTGGAGGTGCCCACCCGGGCGTTCAGTGGCAAATCCTCAAGCGAGGAATAATTATTGGAGACGAACACATCACGCGGATCTTCGCGCTCGCAAATCACCGCCAGATGCAGCCCCGGCGGAAATTCCACCGGCACATCCTTCATGGAATGCACGGCGATATCCGCCTGGCCTTCCAGCATGCCCGCCTCCAGTTCCTTGACGAACAGGCCCTTGCCGCCCACCTTGGCCAGCGGGGTGTCGAGGATCTTGTCACCCTGGGTGGTCATCTTCAACAGCTCGATCCGGATACCGGGGTGATGACGCTCCAGCTCTGCCTTGACAAATTCGGCCTGCCACAGGGCCAGAGGACTCTTGCGGGTGGCGATACGAATGACATCCGACATCTTGAATTCCAGCTTATTATTCAAAGATTGATATAGTACCGCCAGAGTCAGGTCTGCGCACTAGCTCTTGCACAGGTTTTCGATTCCAGGCCCTGATCTGCTAAAATAACCGGCCAGTATCCCACGCATTCCTCTTCTTAAAAGGAAATCACTCCATGGCAAACAGCATCAGCTTCAAACAATACATTGCGAACGAGCAGCGTGCAGGAAGGGTGGACGCCGATCTGGCGGGGCTGCTCAATGACACCCTCGGGGCCTGCAAGCAAATTTCCTATGACCTGAGCCAGGGCGCCCTGATGGGCGTGCTGGGCATGGCCGGCAGTGAAAACGTCCAGGGCGAGGACCAGAAAAAAATGGACGTCATCTCCAATGATGTCATGATTGCCGCCAACAACCGTTCCGGCTTTGTCTCGGGCATGGCCTCCGAGGAAGAAGAAACCGCCTACACCTTACCGGCCGATGCGCCACGCGGTAAGTACTTACTTCTGTTCGATCCCTTGGACGGCTCGTCCAATATCGATGTCAACATCTCGGTGGGCACCATCTTCTCCATTCTGCGCGCCCCCAAGGGCGTCACCAATCCGGCCGACAAGGATTTCCTGCAAAAGGGCACCGAGCAGGTCTGTGCCGGGTTTGTGGTCTATGGCCAGTCCACCGTGCTGGTGATCACCCTGGGCAAGGGCAGCCACGGCTTCACCCTGGATCGCAATATTGGCGAATTTATTCTTACCCAGCCCAACATCCAGATACCGGCCGACACCAAGGAATTTGCGATCAATGCATCCAACAGCCGTTTCTGGGAGGCGCCGGTAAAGCGCTATATCGACGAGTGCCTGGCCGGAAAATCCGGAACCCGTGACAAGGACTTCAACATGCGCTGGGTGGCCTCGATGGTCGCCGAGGTCTATCGCATTCTTACCCGTGGCGGAATCTTCATGTATCCGCTGGACAGCAAGCTCAAGGACAAGGGTGGCAAGTTACGGCTGATGTATGAAGCCAACCCCATGTCCTTAATTGTTGAGCAGGCCGGCGGCGCCAGCAACACCGGACGCGGCCGCATCCTGGATCTTCAACCCACCGGGCTGCATCAGCGTGTACCGGTGATACTCGGTTCCAGAAATGAAGTGGAGCGTGTGGTGCGTTATCACGCGGAAGGATGATTGCAGCTGGTAATGCGGCAAGAGCGCCTGCACCACCCAATAAAAAAGGGAGCTCAAGCTCCCTTTTTTTGTTGGTCGGATGATAATTTAAATATCCAGATTCGAGACATACAGGGCGTTGTTTTCGATAAACTCGCGGCGCGGCTCCACCTGGTCACCCATCAGGGTGGTGAAGATCTCATCCGCGGCAATTGCGTCTTCGATGCGGACCTGCAGCATGCGACGCGTCTCCTGATTCATGGTGGTTTCCCACAACTGTTCCGGATTCATTTCGCCGAGCCCTTTATAACGCTGGATGTGCTGGCCGCGCTTGGCCTCATCCAATAGCCATTCCAATGTCTGTTTGAAACTGCTGACATTGACCTGACGATCGCCGCGTTTCACATAGGCGCCTTCCTGCAACAGACCTTCCAGCTGTTCATGCAGGGCACGCATGGCGGTATATTCCCCCGACTGGAAGAAATCTTCACTGAGGGTACGCTCGGTCATCACGCCATGGGTCGTGGTTCTGATCCGGGCAACATGGATCCCGTCACCCCGGGCGACCACCTGGATATCATACAGACCATTAACCATGTCATCGTTGTTCAAACGCTGCATCAACGCCTCAAACCAGGCCTGTGTCTTGGCGTGGTCTTGGAGGCTATCGGCCCTGAGCTCCGGCATATAGAGAATCTTTTCCAGCAGTTGTCCCGGATACTGACGTGACATGCGTTTAATGGTATGCATGACCGCCATGTAACTCTTCGCCAGATGCTCCAGGGCAGTGCCGCTGATGGCCGGTGCCAAGGCATTGACGTGTAACCCCGCGCTATCCAGCGCCACCTGCAACAGGTATTCATTGAGCTGCGCGTCATCCTTTACATAGCGCTCCTGCTTGCCTTTTTTGACCTTATAGAGGGGTGGCTGGGCGATGTAGATATGCCCCCGTTCGATCAGTACCGGCATCTGGCGATAGAAGAAGGTCAACAGCAGGGTACGGATATGTGAGCCGTCCACGTCGGCATCTGTCATGATTATGATGCGATGATACCGCAACTTGTCGGGATTGAATTCCTCCCGGCCGATGCCGCAGCCCAGTGCCGTGATCAGGGTGCCCACCTCGGCGGAGGACAGCATCTTATCAAAACGCGCCTTTTCCACGTTCAATATCTTGCCTTTCAGGGGCAGGATGGCCTGAGTGCGACGGTCGCGCCCCTGCTTGGCCGAACCACCGGCGGAATCGCCTTCCACCAGATACAATTCAGACAGGGCGGGGTCCTTTTCCTGGCAATCGGCAAGCTTGCCGGGTAGGCCGGCGATATCCAGCGCTCCCTTGCGACGGGTCATTTCTCGGGCCTTGCGCGCCGCTTCACGGGCCCGGGCGGCCTCGATGATCTTATTGACGATGATGCGGGCTTCGGAAGGATTTTCCAGCAGGAATTCCTGCAGCTTCTCATTCACGCAGGATTCGACCGATCCCTTTACCTCAGAGGAAACCAGCTTGTCCTTGGTCTGAGAGGAGAATTTGGGGTCCGAGACCTTCACCGATAACACGGCGGTCAATCCCTCGCGGGCATCATCGCCTGTTGTGCTAACCTTTTCTTTTTTAAGGCGATTTTCATTTTCCATGTACTGATTAAGGCTGCGGGTGAGGGCGCCGCGAAATCCCGCCAGATGGGTGCCACCATCCTTCTGCGGGATATTGTTGGTAAAACAGAAGATGTTTTCCTGGTAGGAGTCATTCCACTGCATGGCCACTTCCACACCGACGCCTTCTTTTACGGTAGTAAAATAAAACACGGTGGGGTGAAGAGGGGTCTTGTTGCGGTTCAGATGCTCCACAAAGGCCTTTATGCCCCCCTGGTATTCAAAGCAGTCTTCACGGCTGGTGCGCTCATCTTTGAGACGGATACACACACCGGAGTTCAGGAAAGAGAGCTCCCGCAAGCGTTTGGCCAGGATGTCATAGTGAAATTCAATATTGGTGAAGATCTGCGCGCTGGGCCTGAAGCGGATTTCCGTGCCGGTACGGTCGGTATCCCCCGTGATTTTCAAGGGATAGAGTGGATCTCCCAGACGATACTCCTGCTCATGCACCTTGCCATCACGCCATATCTTAAGGCGCAGTTCCTCGGACAAGGCATTCACCACGGAAACACCCACGCCGTGTAATCCGCCGGAGACCTTATAGGAGTCGTCATCGAACTTGCCGCCAGCATGAAGAATGGTCATGATGACTTCGGCCGCAGACCGGCCTTCCCCTTTATGCATATCCACCGGAATCCCGCGGCCATTATCACGGACACTGACAGAGTTACCGCTGTGAATGATAACGACAATCTCCGTACAATGCCCGGCCAGGGCCTCGTCGATGGAATTATCGACCACCTCGAACACCATATGGTGGAGTCCGGTACCATCATCCGTATCACCGATATACATGCCGGGGCGTTTACGCACGGCATCAAGTCCTTTCAGAACCTTGATATTCGACGAATCGTACTTTTCTCCGCTCATGACGACGCTCCAGGCTAGATCAATGGGATATTATACCACTTCTTTTACTACGCCATGTTCCACGTGAAACTTTTTTGTTTCAGCTCCTTCAACAACATCCTGTAACGTTTCGGAATGGATCGAGGTGATAAAGGTCTGGGTATTGAAGTCAGATAATAATTCAAGAACACGCCTCTGATGCGCCTGATCCAGCTCCGAGGGCAGGTCGTCCACCAGTATCACACAATTCCGGCCGGATCGCTGCTTCAATAAGGCCACCTGTGCCAGACGAAGTGCCATGATCACCGCCTTCTGCTGGCCACGGGACAATTCTTCCCGTGCATTTACACCTGCCATCCTGAAGACGAGATCGGCCCGATGTGGGCCATACATCGTTACCCCCTTTGACCTGTCACGTTCGAAAGCATCTTTTAATACCTCCTGATAGGACATCTGCTCTGACCATCCCTGCGCAAAGCAGCAGGTAACCTGCAACCCGGGTGACAGTTGCGCCACATATTCATTGAAGAGAGGGATTAGCAGATCTATATATTGGTGTCGGTGGCGGGTAAGCTGTTCTGCCGTATCGACCAGATCCTTATCCCACGCGGCAATGGTCTCTTTGTGTTTTTTGTCCCGCAGTGCGGCGTTGCGTTGTTTGAGTAATTTTTGCATCTTCCGCCATAAGGAATAGTAGACCTGTTCCACGTGGAACACGCCCCAGTCGATTAACTGACGTCGGAAACGGGGGCCCAGCTCTAATATCCGGTGGCTCTCGGGTCCAAGGTATTGCACCGGCAAGAGAAATGCCAGCTCCGAGACGCCATTGACACGAGTGCCAGCAATCTTGACTGCCGTATGGCCCAGACCTCGTTCGATACCGATGGGCACATGTCGTTGCGGGGTAACCACTTCGCCGACTACCCGCAGAAACTCCGCATCGTGGTTAATGATGCTGCGCAGATGGCTGGTGCGAAAGGACTTGCCGGAAGCGAGTATCTGTATCGCCTCCAGCAGGCTGGTCTTTCCGCTGCCATTATCGCCAAAGATGATATTGGCCAGAGGGCCCGGATTCAGCTTGGCTTGGCGGATGTTCCTGATATTATCGATCCGGAGCTTCGCCAGGCTCATACTATATTGGGATCCAGAAGTGGCGCCGGTGACAAAAGCGTGCCTCTGCCTTGGGGTTAAATCCTCATCGGCATGATGACGTATTTGGTATTGTCATCACCAACCGGCTGCACCATACAACTGCTGTTTGAATCCGACAGGTGTATTCTCGCCTGTTCATGGTCGATGGCTGTCAGGGCGTCCACCAGATAGGTCACATTGAATCCGATTTCCAGTGGCTTGCCTTTGTAGTCAACAGCAAATTCTTCTTCCGCCTCTTCCAGCTCCGGATTGTTCGCCATGATCTGCAGGGTAGCGGGTTTAAGATTCATGCGTATTCCCCGGTATTTCTCGTTGGACAGAATAGAGGTTCTCACCAGGGCCTGCTTCATGATGTTTTTATCCACAGTTACCACCTTGTCTGTACCCTGAGGTAAGACACGCTGATAATCTGGGAATTTACCGTCTATCAGCTTGGAGGTGAAAGTAACATCATTCAGATAGACACGAATGTGGTTGGTGCCTAATTTGATCTGCACCAGATCTTCAGTGTCTCCCAGCAGGCGGGATAACTCGATAACACCCTTGCGAGGAAGTATAACTTGTTGTATTCCTTCAACTTTTAGTTCAGTATTGACTTGTGCCAGCGCAAGCCGATGACCATCGGTGGCTACGGTACGCACCGTGTTACCCGTTAGTTCGATCATCATGCCGTTTAGGTAATAACGTACATCCTGTTGTGCCATGGCAAAACTGGTCTTGTCGATCAGATATTTAAGATTTCTCTGGGTAATGGCAAATTCATTCGGATTATGCACTGTTTCCATATTGGGAAACTCGGCAGCCGGCAAGGTTGTGATCGTAAACCGGCTCTTGCCTGAACGAATCACCGCCCGATCGCTCTCAATGGCGATATCCAGCATAGCCTCCTCGGGAAGGGCGCGACAGATATCGAGGAACTTGCGCGCCGGCAAGGTGGTTTCACCTGTTTCAATCGACTCCTGCAGAGGAAGATCGATGATGATTTCAACTTCCAGATCTGTGCCCGTTATTGATAAATGCTTCGGTTTCACAACTAACAGGATATTGGATAAAATCGGCAGGGTCTGGCGTCGTTCCACCACCCCACTGACCAATTGCAAAGGTTTAAGAAGGGATTCACGCTGTATTGAAAACCTCATCTTTCTGGTTCCTGTAATAATTAATTAAATAAAAATATAGATTATTAATATTGTTTATTATTAGCCAAGGCCATGCCTGTGGATAAGGTAAATAGATTGTTTATTTACAGCATGTTGCAAAATAATTACCATTATCGGAATTATGTTATCACCCCTAGGATAGCTTGTGCATAAGCTGTGCGGTGAAACCATGCCAGCAGCTGTTTATAAGTTATCCACAGGAAACCAACATCATGTGGTCAATATTCTTAACAGGTTGTGGATATCCTCTTCCATGCGCACATCACTTACGCGCAGCTCGTTCACCTTACGGCAACCGTGCAGTATGGTGGTATGATCCCGGCCACCAAAGGCCTCGCCGATCTCTGGCAGACTGTGGCTGGTCAGCTCCTTGGAAAAATACATGGCAATCTGCCGAGGCCTGGCCACCGAACGGCTGCGCTTCTTCGAATGTAAATCCGATACACGAATCTTATAATATTCCGCAACCGTTTTTTGAATATTTTCGATGGTGACCTGCTTATCCTGCAGGGCGATCAGATCCTTCAAGGCCTCCTTGGCGAAGGCAAGGGTGATCGGCGTTCCTGTGAACTGCGAGTTGGCCACCACACGACGCAAGGCGCCCTCCAGCTCGCGCACATTGGAGCGTATGCGCTTGGCAATAAAGAAGGCAACATCTTGCGGCAGGCTGACCTGGAGGTGAACGGCCTTTTGCATCAGGATCGCCACTCGAGTCTCCAGCTCGGGAGGTTCAATAGCCACTGTCAGGCCCCAGCCAAAGCGAGATTTCAGGCGCTCTTCCAGTCCCTTGACTTCCTTGGGATATCGGTCACAAGTCATGATGACCTGTTGCTGGCCATCCAGCAAGGCGTTAAAGGTGTGGAAAAACTCCTCCTGGGATTGCTCCTTGCCGGCGAAAAACTGGATATCGTCGATGAGTAGCGCATCCACGGAACGGTATAGGCGCTTGAAATCATCCATGGTTCTATGCTGCAGGGCCTTTACCATGTCCTGGACAAAGCGTTCCGAATGCAGATAGATAACCCGCGCATCGGGCTTGTTCTTTAGGATCAGGTTACCCACGGCATGCATCAGGTGGGTTTTACCCAAGCCGACTCCGCCATAAATAAACAGCGGATTATACGCCCGCCCCGGGTTCTCGCCTACCTGCTGCGAGGCGGCGTGAGCCAATTGATTCGATTTGCCCTGTACAAAGCTGGCAAAGGTAAAATCCGGATTCAGGTTTCCGCGGAAAGGAAGTTGGTTGTCACGGTGCAGTAATCGGCCCCGTTTTTCATTATCCGCCTGTTTGGTGCGTTTTCGCGTGCTTTCACCTATTTTAAGTTGTATATCAGGTAAATTGCCGTTATTGATCTCGAAGATCAGCTCGCCGATCCGGTCCATGAATCGTTCCTTGACCCGATCGAGCACGAACTGATTGGGAGCCAGCAGCAGGAGATTCCCATCACGTTCCTCCACATGGAGTGGCCGTATCCAGGTATTGAATTGCTGGGCAGTCAATTCACCTTCAAGGCGATCCTGGCATTTTTTCCAAAGGGCGGCTACCACGATTAGTGATCCTGCGAGCTAGGGGGTCATAAAGCGAAGAATTGCAGTCTATACCCTCCGCTAAAAGTTATCCACACCCTTTTTCACCGCGTTCGAAAGTGCTTTTGCTTGACAGCAGCGGCTGGTTGCCAGTATCTTTAGCCGTTTTTCCTGGCTGATAACAGGGCGGAACAAGGATATGAAGAGAACATTTCAACCCAGTAACCTGAAACGCAAGCGCACACACGGTTTTCGTGCCCGCATGGCAACCAAGAATGGCCGCAGGGTCATCAGTGCCCGGCGTGCCAAGGGCCGTGCCCGTCTGGCGGTATAGAATTTATCAAGCCTGTGGTCTGACGGCTTTCCCGGTGTGGCGTTGGACACTGGCATTTCGCTTACCACGGGCAGAAGGCAGTAGCCGCCCTCGGTACCGGCAAGATGCTCTGCATTGATTACATTGTCGAAACCTCGCACCGTGGCTACATTCACCAAGGGTTTTGCACGCCAGGCCAGGCTTCTCACCAGTGCGGAATTCAATGAGGTGTTCAATGCCGCCGAGGGGCGATCGGCCGATGAGCGTTTTGCTGTACTGGCCAGGCGCAACCAGTATGAGAAGGCCCGCCTTGGGTTGGCGATTTCAAAAAAACGCCTGAGACGTGCCGTGGACCGCAATCGGGTCAAACGTCTGGTGCGGGAAAGTTTTCGGGAACATCAGGATCGGCTGGCCGGTCTGGACATTGTGGTCATCAATCGTGACGGGCTGGAAAACAGGTCAAACAGCGAGCTGATGCTGTCACTGGCAGGCCATTGGGACAATCTGGTGAAGCGATGCAAACAGTCCTGACCTACCTGATCAAGGCCTATCGCCTGTTACTCAGTCCGTTTTTAGGTAATAATTGCCGCTTTTATCCCAGTTGTTCCTGTTACGCAGAAGAAGCGATCCGCCACCATGGCGCCATCAGGGGCAGTTGGCTGGCAGTAAACAGGCTATGTCGTTGTCATCCCTTCCATGAGGGGGGGCTTGATCCGGTTCCAGAACCCAATAAGAAAGACTGACGATGGAAACCCAAAGAACCTTTTTATTCATTATTCTGGCATTGACAGCCATGTGGCTGTGGCTGACATGGACAGAGCACAACAGCCCGGCGCCCCAGAGTGTGCAGCCAGCCCAGACCCAGCCGGGGGATTCCACAAAAGCGGAGGTTCCGGAACTGCCGCCCAGCCTGGATCAGCCCGGCATGGTACCGCAAGGTGTGGAACAGGTGGAAGCGGCTACGCAAAAGATTCGTGTGGTCACCGACCTGCTGGATGTGGAAATCGATGCTGCCGGCGGCGATATCCGCCAGGTCAGGCTGCAGGCCTATCCGGTTACGCTCGAAAAGCCCGATGACAAATTCGTTTTGCTCAACGATACCCCGCAGCAATTTTTTGTGGCGCAAAGCGGCCTGATCAGCCGCAAGGGTGATGCGCCGGATCACCACGCCATCTACACAGCGGAAAGCAACAGCTATGAACTGGGCGCGAATCAGAATGAGCTGAAGGTGCCTCTGACCTGGGTCAGCCCCGAGGGCATCAAGGCCACCAAGACCCTGACCTTCCTGCGCAACAGCTATGTGGTGGCGGTGGATTATAAAATTGAAAATCCCACCACCAGCGACTGGCCGGTGGCCATGTACCGGCAGCTGCAACGCGGCACCTATGCCAGCCCCACCGAAAGTAAAATGCTCTATACCTATACGGGCGGCGTCATTTCCAGCAAGCAGAACGTCTATGAGAAAGTGGCGTTTGATAAGATGGCAGAGTGGAAGCCGGCAGAAAGCTATTACCAGGGCGGCTGGGCTGCGATGTTGCAACACTATTTTATTGCTGCCTGGCTGGCGGGGAACGAGGAGTCCAATCGCTTCTACACCCTTGTGGGGAATCAGGAGCGTTATGTCATCGGCATGACCACGCCCGAACAGACCGTCGCCGCGAAGGGTACCCTGGAACTGGGCAGCCGCCTGTTTATCGGACCCAAGAACCAGAGCCTTATGGAAGCGGCCGCGCCCAATCTGCGCCTGACCGTGGACTATGGCATCTTCACCATCATCTCCCAGCCGCTGTTCTGGCTGATGACCAAGATACAGGCTCTGATCGGCAACTGGGGCTGGACCATCCTGATCCTGACCCTGCTGATCAAACTGCTGTTTTTCAAGCTGTCGGAAACGCAGTACCGCTCCATGGCCAACATGCGCCGTCTGCAACCGAAGATGGCGGAATTGAAGAATCGCTACGGCGATGATCGTCAACGCATGGGCCAGGCGATCATGGAGCTGTACAAGACCGAGAAGGTCAATCCGCTGGCGGGCTGCCTGCCGATACTGGTGCAGATCCCGGTGTTCATTTCGCTGTACTGGGTATTGATCGAAAGCGTCGAGCTGCGCCACTCCGGTTTTATTCTGTGGATACGTGATCTGAGCACCCAGGACCCCTATTATGTATTACCGGTTTTGATGGGGATCAGCATGTTTATCATGCAGAAGCTCAGCCCGGCGGCGCCTGATCCCATGCAACAGAAGATCATGATGTCACTGCCGTTTGTCTTCACCGTATTCTTTGCCTTCTTCCCCTCGGGACTGGTACTGTACTGGCTGGCCAATAATGTCCTGTCCATTGTTCAGCAATGGTACATCATCAGAAAAACCGAACAGACAGCGAAGTAATTTCCCGCAATCAGGAAACCATAGCTGCCATAGCCACACCCCCGGGACGCGGGGGTGTCGGCATCGTCCGCATCTCCGGCCCGCTGGCGGGCCGCATCGCACAGCAGATCTGCACCGCCTTACCCGAACCGCGCCGCGCCGCCCTGCACCATTTTTATAATGGTGATCGCGACATCATCGACAGTGGTCTGGTGATTTTTTTCCCCAGCCCCCATTCCTTTACCGGCGAGGAGGTGGTGGAGCTGCAGGGCCATGGCGGACCGGTGGTCATGGATATGCTGCTGGCGCGGGTGCTGGAACTGGGCGCGCGTCTGGCCCGGCCCGGTGAATTCAGCGAGCGCGCCTTTTTGAACGGCAGGATCGATCTGGCCCAGGCCGAGGCCATCGCGGATTTGATCGATAGCGCCTCGCGCCAGGCGGCGCGCCTGGCCATGCGTTCCCTGCAGGGCGAGTTTTCGGCCAGGGTCCGCGCCCTG